>JAADHY010000525.1 GCA_013151585.1 Planctomycetota bacterium | reverse complement strand
TGGCCAACGCGACATTGATCGAGAACCAAGTCGCGATTGGATTCTCACCCCATCCGGCCGTCGACTTCGGGCCTTCCGACGCACGCGCCCCTCTACTGTCTGCCGATCCGGGTGGCGGTAGTACGCTGATTCGTACGGACGTGCTGGGAGCGGGAGCCGCTAATGCGACGCTTTCGGCCAGCACGACGATCAACGTGCCCGCTTATACGCCGCCGCCGTTCGGTCGTCAGCCTGGACTGAATGATAACCTTGATATCGGCGATTCCCGGATTGGCGTGTACGTGTACGAGGAAGGCAGCAGCCTTTGGGCCGTCCACACAGTCACCGACCCGGCGACCGGCAATGCAGCCATCCGCTGGTATGAAATCGATGAGCCCACCAACACGCTCCTGCAAACCGGATTGATCAGCGACCCTGATCTCGATCTGTATTATCCGTCCATCGCCGTCAATGCCAACGGCGATGTCGTCATCGGATTCAGCGGGTCCAGCGACACGCAGTATGTGAGCACGTACGCGGTTGTCGGGAGCACGACCGCAGGGGTGACAACCTTCGCCCCGATGGTCATGCTGCAGCCGGGCGTGGCCGAATACTACGTCGATTTTGGGACAGGGCGCAACCGGTGGGGCGACTACAGCGCGACCGTGGTAGACCCAACCGACCCGACGGTGTTCTGGACCTTCCAGGAGTTTGTCAGTGCAACGGACGTTTGGGCCGTCCAGATCACGGAGATTCGGATTGGCAAGCCGGCGCCGCCCACTCCGCCGGGACCGCCCGCGCCCCCTCCCACGCAAAACGACACGCTCATTGGTGACGACGGCGATGATACGCTCATCGCGACGGGCGGAGCCGACTGGTTCGACGGTGGGCTTGGCGACGACAGTGCCGACGGCGGCGCCGACGACGATACCCTCTTCGGCAGCGGAGGAAGCGACACGCTCCTCGGCAGCACAGGCGATGATTACTTGGACGGTCAAGGCGGCTCGGATGTGGTAGACGGCGGCGAGGGCGACGACACGGTCTCCGGCGGCGCCAGCGGCAACGACCGTGTGGTCGGAGGACTGGGCGACGACCTGCTCGGCGGCGGAGCCGGCAACGATACGCTGGAAGGGGGCGACGGCAATGATTCGCTCTTTGGAGCGGGCGGCGGCGATTCGCTCGACGGCGGCGCCGGCGATGACTACCTGAAAGGTCAAGGCGGCGATGGCGACACGCTCGTCGGCGGCGACGGCCGCGACATCTTTGTGTGGAATCCCGGCAACGGCGACGACGTGGTCGATCAAAGTTCGACCGTCGACGAGGTCCTCGTCAGCGGCACAACCGGGGCAAACTTCTTCCTCGTGTCGCAGGACGCGGCCGGCCAGTTGCAAGTCTCCGACGGCGTCGGGACCTTGACCGTTGCCACGTCCTTCGTGCCGGTCGAGATCGACGCCCGAGCGGGCGACGATGTCATCCAGATTCTGGACGTGAATATGACGTCCAACATGCTGCTGACGATCAATGGGGGCGGCGGGGACGACCTGATCGACGCCTCCGGAGCAGATTTGGGGTCACTGCTTCTGACCATGGACGGCGGCTACGGCAGCGACACGATCAACGGTAGCACGGACGCCGAAACGATTCAGGGCGGGGCCGGAGCGGACGTCTTGAGCGGCCAGGAAGGCGATGACAGCCTGAACGGCAACGACGGCAACGACACGATCTACGGCAACGCCGGGAACGACACGCTGGCGGGCAGTTTCGGCCACGACCTGCTGGACGGCGGGGACGGCGATGACTCGCTTCTGGGGCAGTTCGGCAATGACACGCTGAGCGGCGGAGCGGGCTCGGCGGGCGGCAACGACACGCTGTCGGGCGGTCTGGACAACGACTACCTGTTCGGCGGCGTCGACCAGGACGAGCTGGACGGCGGGGACGGCAACGATTACCTGAGCGGCCAGGGAGGTCATGACACGATCCGCGGCGGCGATGGGGACGACACGCTTTTGGGGAGCGTGGGGGATGACATCCTGATCGGCGGCGATGGTAACGATTGGTTGGACGGAGCCGCGGGATGGAACATGTACAACGGAGCCGACGGGGACGACACGGTCATCGGCGGTTTCGATGACGAAACGATTCTCGGCGGCGACGGCAACGACTACCTGTTCGGCAACGTGGGCAACGACGTGGTTCTGGGTGGCGACGGTGACGACTGGGTCGACGGTCAAAGCGGCTCGGACACGATCGCCGGCCACCAGGGCAGCGATACGCTGGTCGGAGCCGCCAGCGAAATCGACGAAAGCTTCACACTGCCGGACGAGATTCTCGACGCCCTCGATGCCGCGTAATCGTTCGGTTATTCCTCGTCCAGTTCAATCAGCCCTTTTCGGATCGCGTACTTAATCAGTTCGGCCCGGCTGTGCAGGCCCAGTTTGGCCATCGTGTTCTGCCGGTGCCGCTCGACGGTGTGCGGGCTGATGCCGAGCATCTCGCCGATCTCCCGGCTGGTGTAGCCGTCGGCGATCAAGCGCAGAACCTCGCGTTCTCGCTTGGTCAGGCCGTCGTCTGGCTCGGCCGCGGCTTTTTCCGAACTGCGGGTCAGATACTCGTCGAGTAATTTTTTGGTCAGCGCGGGGTAAATATAAGCCTGGCCCTGGGCGATCGCTCGAACGGCCGAGACGAAATCTTCCGGCGGAGCGCCTTTGGCCATGTAGCCGGACGCGCCTGCGTGCAATGCGCGGAAAAAGTACCGTTCGTCTTCATGCATCGTGAGCGTCAAGATTTTGACGTCCGGATGCTCAGCCTTGATCCGTTCTGTGGCTTCCAGGCCGCTGATTTCGGGCATAGCGATGTCCATGACCACGATGTCCGGCCGCAGCTCGTTGGTCTTTTCGATGGCGGCCCGCCCGTCCTCCGCCTCGCCGACCACCTCCATGTCCGGCTGCGATTCCAGCAGCATGCGCAGGCCCGCTCGAACAACACTGTGATCATCCACCAGCAGAATGCGAATTCTGTCCATCAGAGGATTCCTCCTTTCGTGGAACGGGGACCTCGACCAACACGCGCGTCCCGTTGCCCGGCCGCGACTCGACCCGGAACGATCCGCCCAGCAAAGTCACCCGCTCCTGCATACCGAGGAGGCCCAAGGCCCCGTGTGAGTGGTGCGGTTTGCTCGTATCAAAGCCTTTCCCGTCATCTTCGATCGTGAGCGCCACGCGATCTGTATTGTAAACGATTCGGATCGTCGCTCGCTTCGCCCCGGCGTGTTTGACGATGTTCGTGATGCCTTCTTGCACGATGCGGTAGACGGCGATATCGATTGGCGAGGGCAGTCGGCGCCGGGGGCCGTGCACCTCCACCGTCGGCTCGACGCCAGCCGGTGGCAACTGATGCTCGGCGTATGATTTAATCGCGGCGATCAGGCCGAGGTCGTCCAACAAGGCGGGGCGTAGATTCATCATCAGCCGCCGCAGCTCTTCCAGCATCTCCGCCGCCAATTGGTGACATCGCGTTAAAAGGTCTCGGACATGCTCGAGCTCAACCGGGACCAGCGTCTTGATGGCGGCTAACTCCATCAACAGCGCCGTCAGGCTCTGTCCCACCTGATCGTGAAGCTCTCGGGCTACGCGTTTTCGTTCT
>JAADHY010000429.1 GCA_013151585.1 Planctomycetota bacterium | reverse complement strand
GGTGGCTACGCCGTGTATGTCGTGATTCGGCGCTGGTTGGGCGGCGGAGCTCGCGGGACGGTAGCCGGAGCGGTCGTGGCCGCGTGGCTGACGGTTATGGCGACGGCCGCCTTGTTCTGTCTGGAGTTTCAACTGTCTTGGTGGCGCTCGCAAGAGACAGAATTTCGGAACCTTTTCACGCTGATGGTCTCATTCCATTCGTTGATCGGCCTGGGCGAGGCGATCATCACCGGCTGTGTTTTGGGATTCGTGGTCAAACAGCGACCAGACCTGCTTTACGATCCCGAAGCTTCGGAGGCCCCGGCCGGTCCGTCGAACCGGCGGTTGGGATCCGTTGTAGCCGCCGGACTGGTGCTCGCCTTGGCCATCGCCGCGTTCTTGGCTCCTCTGGCCAGTGCCCATCCGGACGGGCTCGAAGCGGCTGCGGTTCGTACCGGCATCGATCGGCTGGAAGCAACCCGACCGCTGGTTTTGGAAGATTACGCTATCCCCTTTTTGCAGGGCCGATGGCAAGCCCTCTCGGTCGCGGTCGCGGGAATTGGCGGAACCGTGGCGGTGTTCGTTACCGCCGTGGTTTTGGGCAGAATTGCAAAGCGGCGTGAGCCGGGGAGCTGATCGGCGATGGGAGAATACTGGGATCGGTACGGCCGCCGAACGACCGTTTGCCACCGATGGTCGCCTCGGTTGAAATTGGTGGCCACACTGCTGCTGATCGCCGTGGCTGTGACCGTTCCGGTCGAGTATTGGCCGGTGCAAGGCGTGTTGGCGTGTCTGGTCTTTACCGCTCATTCGCTGGCACGAATTCCGGTCGCCTATCTGCTGCGGCGGTTGGCGATTTTTCTGCCCATGCTTTTCCTTCTGTCGATTTCGGTGCCGGCCTCGCAGGCATTTCGATCAGGTTGGGAGATCATGGCAGCCGTCATGATCCGCGGCACTCTGGCTTTCTGTGCCGCCCTGTGGCTAGTCAACGTGATGCCCTTCGATCAACTATTGGTCACGTTGCGCCGACTAAGAGTTTCCGACGTTTTCATTGCCATCTTGGCTTTCATGTACCGCTATTTCTTCGTCTTGTGGGATGAACTGGAAAAGATGGTCACCGCGCGGCGGGCTCGCACGCTGGGACGGGTCGGCTTGGCAACTCGTTGGAAAAGCTCGGCGTCATTGATCGCCATGCTGTTGATCCGAGCCATGGGGCGCGCCGAACGGGTGCATGGGGCCATGTGCGCCCGCGGTTGGGATGGTCGCGTTCGGACTTTGGAGGAGTGAACTCTGCCCAGACGGCAACGACCGGCAGGAAATCAACACGACCGAGCCCTTTCTAACGACAAGCGGCCCTGACCATGACAAACTTAGACGACTCGCCTCGCACGGTTTTGGAAATCCAGCATCTCAGTTACCAGTATGCCGGTGGCTGTGTGGCGCTGGACGATGTGAGCTTTACGGTTTCCCATGGCGAGGTGGTCGGGTTGGTCGGCCCGAGCGGTGCGGGAAAATCCACGCTGTTGATGCACCTGAACGGCTTGCTGCCTGACAGGCGAGAACTGCGTCAACGGCGAACCGAGCCGCCGTCGGTGATCGTGGACGGTGTCCCAGTGCGAGAAGACACGCTATCGGACGTGCGCCGCAAAGTGGGTTTTCTTTTCCAAGACCCGGACGACCAACTGTTCTGCCCCACTGTGGAAGAAGACGTCGCCTTCGGGCCGCTTCACCTGGACCTGCCGCGGGAGGAAGTGCGGCGGAGAGTCCGCGAGAGCCTGGCGGCCGTCGGGCTGGACGGCTATGGAAGCCGAAGCACGGTGCGGCTGAGTGTGGGCGAGCGAAAACGGGTCTGTCTGGCCGGTGTCTTCGCGTGCCAACCCACCCTGCTGGCTCTGGACGAACCTTTTAGCAATCTGGACCCGCGGTCGCGGCGTGCTCTGATCGCCATCCTCCGCGACTTTCCCGGCGCTCAGATCATCGCCACTCACGATCTGGACCTGATCGTGGAAGTGTGCTCCCGCGTGATTATTCTCGATCAGGGACGCCTCCAAGCGGATGGCCCGGCTTGTCAGATTCTCTCGGACCAAGAACTGGTGGAAAAACACGGGCTGGAAGTTCCGCTGCGGCTCCGGTTGGCGTCCGACCACGAAGCCATGCATTCGACCAGATCGGTCTGACCAGAACGGTCTGCGCGACAGGATCGCGCGAGCTCCCCCGCTCACTCCGAAGGCTGCGTTTCTTCCCGATCGAGCGCCTCCCTCTCGCAGCCAAGCTTTTCTCGATTTCGCAAAACTCGTCTCATCGAGGATCAAATCGGGTCGTCACTGGCACGTTTCATGCCGTAAAATTGTACCAGCGACAGCCGAGCGTGCGGGTGGGGTGTGCGCCGGTGGTTTTCTCAAACTTGCTTTTCCGCTTTTTCTTGCCAGGCCGCCATGAACTCGAAACACGCAGCAACTGCGTTCGCTGGCCGAAACGGCAGCCGACCGTCGGCCATGATCGCTAGGCTGTGGTCCCGGTCGGCTTTTACGCTGCTGGAATTGCTAGTCGTCATGGCTGTCATTGGCATTCTGGTCGCGTTGCTGTTGCCGGCTGTGCAGGCGACTCGAGCTCGAGCCAGACGCCTGCAGTGCACCAACCACCTGAAACAGCTCGGGATTGCCCTGCACAACTACATGGACACTCACGGCTGCTTTCCCCCCAGTGTGGTCCGTCAAAGAGACGGAGACCCGCAACCTCCTCCTGGCGGCTCGCTTTTGCAATACCGGAGCCATTGGACCGGCTTCCATCTGCTTTTGCCTTTCATCGAGCAGAAAAACCTTTACGACCAATATGACTTCACCGGAACCTGGCTTTCCAGCATGTCCGATGTGAACGACCGGCGCGTTTGGAAACTCAATCAGACGACGATCCCAGTGCTGCTTTGCCCAAGCACACCGCGGTCGGGAACGACGATCGGCTCGGACGGCACCGGCCCGACGACTCATTGGATGGGCGGCTCTCCGACCGATTATTCCTTCTCGCACGGAGCGGACTTTATCCGAGCTTTGCCCGGCCCGGGCGAACAGTGTCCGGGCGGGCTGCGTCACTATTGGCAGCAGTGGCCTCAACAACGGCGCGGCGCGTTCGGGTATAACAGCACCTGCCGGATCACGGACATCAAAGACGGAGCTTCCCAAACGTTCCTGATGGGCGAAAAAGCGGGGAGCCTGCTGCGCTATGGCGGCTGGCGGCCTGGCGATCCCACAGCACCGGTCGAATATCCTTGGGCGATGGCGGCCGTCATCTATTTTGCCGCAACGGGAACCGGGGACGACGCCCACTGGGTGGTTGGGCCTTTCGCCGTCACGCGGGACATCAAACTTCCCGATTGTCCGGATGCCCCGCCAGGAGCGGGAGTCCCGTACCCGATGAACCCCCATCCGCGCAATTTGCCGCGGATTCCGCTGGAACGGCCCTTTTACTCGTTTCAGTCGGCTCACCCGCAAGGGGTAGCTTTTCTTTTTGCCGACGGCGCGGTTCACTTCCTGAGTGACTCAATGGATCAAGCCACGTTTGAAGCGCTGTCGACCATCGGCGGCAGCGAGGTGATTTCAGGAGTCGAGTTCTAATGGCGGCAAAACTGATTTGGCCCGTTGTAGCCCTGAGCCTTTTTTG
>JAADHY010000434.1 GCA_013151585.1 Planctomycetota bacterium | reverse complement strand
TCGGCTTGGGGCCAGCGTTGCTGGAATTCTTCCAAAAAGTGTCGCGTGAAGCACCAGTCCCGCTCGCCCCAGATCAACGACACCGGATGCTGCCGGAACAGCTTTAGTCCTCGTTCCACCCCGACGAGCGTCGCGTAGCTTGGGTGACGCTTCGACATCGGGATATCTTGCACAAAGCGGAGGATGGCGATTCGGTTGTGCCAGGAATCGTAAGGGGCGAGATAACCGCGCCGGATACTCGCCGTGATCCGCTCCGGCCTGGCCACGGCCTGTCGCAACGCGGCGCGGGCGAAAGCGTTCAGCCCCCGGACCGTCAACGCCCCCAGGATCGGGGTACGACAGACCGCGATCCGCCAAGGAATCCGTTTCGAAGGAAAAGCAGCGGTGTTCATCAGGACGAACCGCGCGAATCGATGGGGCGACCGAGCGGCCGCGCCCATGCCGATCGCGCCGCCCCAATCATGAGCGATCAGGGTGACACCGGTCAGGTCGAGCTGTTCGAGGAACGCCTGCAAATTGGCGATGTGATGGGCCAAGTCATACGGGTATGCCTGCGGCTTGTCCGAGAAGCCCATCCCCAGGTGGTCTACGGCCAGAACTCGGTAGCCTTGCGATAGCCCTCGGATGAGATTCCGCCACGCGAAACTCCACGTGGGGTTGCCGTGAACCATCAGCAGCGGCGTTCCGTCGCCCTCGTCGACGTAATGGTACCGGTGCCCGTCGATTTGCAAAAAATGCGACCGGAAGGGATATTCGTTTTCGAAGCCGGCACGATCCGGCGGCGGGGGAGTTTCCGATGGGCGGGTCATGGTTGGCTCGCTTCAGACGGTGCGTGATCGGACCCGATTACTTCGGCCAGAGTATCGGCAAGTTGCTGCAGGTCGTCCCGGCTATGAGCGGCGGTCAGGGTGATCCGCAGACGAGACGTCCCTCGCGGCACGGTGGGCGGACGGATGGCCGCCACGAAGAATCCGCGCCGCTCCACTTCGGCCGCGACTTGGGTGGCCCGATCCGGCTGGTGAAGCAAGACCGGCACGATCGGCCCCGCTGCCGAGGCAATTGTTTCGATGCCGGCCGCATGCAGCATCTGGCGAAACGTGGCCGACGCGGCCAAAAGCCGCTCGCGCCGCTGCGGTTCGTCCTCGATGATGTCGATCGCCCGACAGGCGGCTGCGCAAACGGACGGCGGCAAAGCCGTCGAATAAACTTGCGTGCGGGCCCGATTCCATAGCCAGTCGACCAGTTCCGTTGGACCGCTCACGAAGCCGCCCAAGCAGCCGACGGCCTTGCTCAGCGTCCCAACGCGGACCGCCACGCGATCTTCAACGCCCTGCCATTCGGCGACGCCTCGGCCCGACGGACCGAAAACGCCCGTCCCGTGAGCTTCATCGATGATCAGCGGCGCCTCGTACCGCTCTGACAGTTCACAGAGCTCTGGCAAGGGAGCCAAATCGCCATCCATGCTAAAGACCGTGTCCGTCACGATCCATCGCCGTCGGGCCGGGCACTTCTGCAATTCGCGCCGCAGGTTTTCCAAACGCGTATGACGGTAAACGCGCAGGCGGGCCCCGGACAGACGGCATCCGTCGACCAGGCTGGCGTGGTTTAGCCGATCGCAAAAGATCACATCATCCGGTTCGACCAGGGCCGAGATTGTGCCCAGGTTGGCTGCGTAGCCTGTGGGGAAAAGCAATGCCGCGGGCTGACCTTCGAAACGGGCCAGCCGTTGTTCCAGCCGCTCGTGCCAGTCCGTTCGGCCGCTCACCAGGGCGCTGGCTCGGGAACCCACACCGGCTTGGTCGAGCGTTTCCCGAGCCGCCGCACGCAGCCGTTCGTCGTGGGCGAGGTTCAAGTAATCATTGGAAGCGAAGTTCCGCAAACGGCGTCCGTCAACGAGGCACCAGCCGTCGGGCAAAGGCGTCACCGTTCGCCGCGCGCGGAGCAAGTGCTGGCTACGAAGTTCTTCCAGCTTCTCAGCAAGCCACGGCAGATGCGACGCCATCTCTGGAACCAGAGTTTTTCGGTCGAGGCGTTCTGGGCCCACGGGCCCGGCCCGACGTTACTCGAATCCTTTCGCGGCGAGCCACCGTTCGGCGTCCAAGCCGGCCATGCACCCGGTCCCGGCCGCGGTGATCGCCTGCCGGTAGTAATCATCGGCCACGTCCCCGGCGGCGAAGACTCCCTCCACACTGGTGTAGGTTCGACCGGGCCGTGTCCACTTGATGTAGCCTTTTTCGTTCATTTCCAACTGCCCCTTCAGGAAGTCCGTGTTCGGCGTGTGGCCGATGGCGGCAAAGTAACCAGCCACCTCGAGAACTTCCGTGCGGTCGGGGTCCACGGTGCTCCGGATGCGCACGCCGGTGACACCCTGTTCGTCGTCACCGAGAATCTCGTCGATCACCGAGTTCCATTTCACCTCGATCTTTGGGTGACCCAGGGCTCGCTCGGCCATAATCCGGCTGGCCCGCAGCTTGTCGCGGCGATGGACGATGTAGACCTTTGACGCGAACTTTGTCAAAAACAGACTTTCTTCCATCGCACTGTCGCCGCCGCCGACCACGACCAGCGGTTTATTGCGGAACCGGGGCAAAGCGCCGTCGCACACGGCGCAGGCCGAGACGCCTTTGTTCTTGAATCGCTCCTCGGACTCCAGCCCCAGATAGTTGGCGCGGGCCCCCGTGGCGACGATGAGGGCCAGCGCCGTGATTTCCTGCCCGCCAAGAGTTTTCAAAACAAACGGATGCTGCGAAAGATCAGCCTGGACGACATCGTCGGTGAGAGTCCGCGCGCCGAAATTCAACGCCTGCTGACGCATCAGTTCCATCAGTTCCGGTCCAGTGATCGTCTCCGGAGGATTTTCCGGATCCCGGTAAGGCACCCGGCTGGCTTCCAAAGCACTTTGCAAGTAGGCGGTCAGGTCCCCTGCAGGAAACCCTGGGTAATTCTCCACTTCGGTCGTCAGCGCGAGTTGTCCCAGGGGCAGCGTGCCCTTCAAACGGTTCTCTTCCGTGACCGCGCCTTCGATCACCAGGGGATTCAGCTCCGCCCGAGCCGTATAGATGGCGGCCGTCCAACCGGCCGGCCCCGAACCAATGATGACCACTCGTTCCGTCACCTTCTCGTTCCTCCGTCATTTGCGGGCTAGCTTCAAAGGACGAGCGTTCGCAGAGACGCGTTTCCTGTGCCACTCGACGCGCCAAGGAAGCGAGCTCCTGCGACACCGCCACTTCACAATAGTGGACCGCGTGGGCGGAAGCAATCCACGGAGGCTTCGGCGCACTGTGCGGCCGAAAACGAGGCGAGTGAGGGGGCGGAGCGAGGGCCACGTTCGACGGGGGAGCGGCCTGGGCCGGGGCGCAAAACGAAAGCGTTCCGAACGGCAAAGGCCATCCGGAACGCTCCCGAATTCGCCGATGTAGCAAGTGCGGGCCAACGCCTGCCACCACGGCTTTCGCGGGCTGTATTGAGGCACACGGCGTGCCACAGAGGGCTAGTTTTCAATATTTTTCTCAAGTTACGCTCTAACAAAGTCTTGCGGCGACCTTATTTTCCGCGAGGGTTGCCCCTCGCACCGGAAGGAACTTTGGGTGTTGCAAATTGCCCCATCTTGTTATTGGGGGAGCGTTTCGTTTTGCCGCACTGTGGCGGACGCGCTCATGCCGACTCGCGCCGGAGGAACCTTCCCGATGTCGCCATGATCCGTGCGATTGCTTTGTAGGACTGCGTCAGGACGAGCGGGCTCGCGGGCGCGCTTTCTGACCGATCGCGCGGCGCCTGTCACTGTAGGCATCGGGACCAGGGGCCTTGCAAAACCGCCGCCGTTTTCCGATGCTGGCAGCAGCGGCCGCGGGGCTCTCTCTGGATTTGTTAGAATGTTCCCGCGGACCTTCGGGACGCGGCGGGCAAGGCGCCGGCAGATTCTGCGGAAAAAGAAAAGAATCGATGACAGAGGAACCAACAGGATGTCCAGACAGGAAACGGCCCGGCTATTTGTCGTCAGCAAGCTGTTCTGGGGACTCACAGCGACAAGCCTGGTTGTCCTGTGCGGGATCGCTCGGGGTGACTCAGACGCAGCTCAGATTCCGAACGCGTCGTTCGAGCAACCGGGCGAGCACCAGCCAGTTGGTTGGCAAACTCACGTCTGGCGAGGCCAACCGGAGTTCGCGTATGCGCATGTCGGTCATACGGGACGCCGATCGGTGCAAATCTCTTCCACGTCGGGAGCCGACGCCGGATGGTACACGATCGTGCCGGTCGAGCCCTTCAGCGTGTATCGTCTGTCAGGGTGGATCAAGACGCAGAACGTTCGGGCTGGCAGCGGCCGTGGGGCGCTCTTTAACTTGCACAACCTCCAGTCTGTAAAAACGCCGGCCATCGTAGGGACGCGCGACTGGACACGAGTCGAAGTCGTCTTCGAGACCCAAGAGCAGGACCACGTACAAATCAACTGTCTTTTCGGCGGCTGGGGGGAGTCGACGGGAACCGCTTGGTACGACGACGTCCTCCTGGAACGGCTCGGCGCCAGGGAATGGAAACCAAAGATCGCGGTCGACGTCTCGAAGAAAGGTCCGCCGATCTCGAAATACATTTACGGACAGTTCATCGAGCATTTGGGCCGCTGCATTTACGGTGGCATCTGGGCGGAGATGCTGGAAGACCGCAAGTTTTACTTTCCGATCACGCCGAAGTACGACCCGTACCGCGCGACGCGGCATCAATCCAAGGACGCCCCATTTCCCGTCGTTGGCGCATCGCCCTGGCAGATCATCGGTCCGCCCGAATCGGTGACGATGGTCCGGGAAGACTCGTTTGTCGGTGAACACACGCCACGGATTGCGGCCGGGAGCGGCATTCGCCAGAAGGACTTGGGCTTGGTGAAGGGGAAGGACTACGTGGGCTCCATCTGGCTGAAGGCGGCGGAGGGCGCCGCAAGCGTCACGGTTCGTCTGACGGGCGCTGAAGACGTGCTGATTCCTAATGTCGGCTCGCAGTATCGAAAGTACTCGCTGAAGTTCCACGCGACTCGGTCGACGGACCGGGGCGAGTTGGAGATTCACGTTTCCGGCGGGGCATGCTTCGTGGGGACTGTGTCACTGATGCCCGCGGACAACGTGGAGGGGATGCGTGCCGACACGCTGAGGCTGCTGAGGGAGCTGGCGGCGCCCGTCTACCGTTGGCCGGGCGGGAATTTCGTGTCCGGATACGACTGGCGGGACGGCATCGGCGACCGCGACCGTCGTCCGCCTCGCAAGAATCCTGCCTGGACCGGCGTTGAACACAACGACTTCGGTCTGGATGAATTCCTCGCTTTCTGTCGGCTCGTGGACGCCGAGCCGTACATCACGGTGAACAGCGGCTTGGGCGATGTGCGGATGGCCGTCGAGCAGTTGCAATACGCTAATGGGCCGGCGACCAGCCCGATGGGCCGG
>JAADHY010000775.1 GCA_013151585.1 Planctomycetota bacterium | reverse complement strand
TTCTCCTGAGTGGCTCACCGATGCGGTTCAACGCACGAAGACTTGTCACGCGTGACTGCCGCTAAGGTACCGGCAGAGCAGGGCGCTGTCAATCGGCAAATCGCTCCAGGTCGCCTCGGGCGCACGACGGGGGCTGCATGGCTGCACGGCCACACTCGGAGGTCAACGTGCGAAACGAAGTTTTTTCTCCCCCGTCCGGGAGCGAGAAGGGGGCCGAAGGGCGGTTGAAGGGGGCACCATGGCTCGAGTTGGTGCGGAGG
This sequence comes from Planctomycetota bacterium, assembly GCA_013151585.1. GTDB lineage: Bacteria > Planctomycetota > Planctomycetia > Planctomycetales > Planctomycetaceae > JAADHY01. The sequence goes on along the minus strand of JAADHY010000775.1, from coordinate 3,382 downwards.
TCTCGGGAGGCGCTCCGCTCAAGCCGGGCTACCCCGACGGAGTCAACGCAACGCGCTAGCGTGCGGTCCCAATGACCCAGCGCTGCGCACCGGAGGCTAGCGGGTTCCGCGTATTGCTTGATACCGATCGGAGAGCCCTGACCCGGCTCGCACCGCGGGCCACCCTCTTCCCGCACGCGGGGAGAAGGGACCAGTCTACTGCGGCCGGATGTGGAAATCACAAAGTGCGTCGTGCGCCCGTCGCTTCCGCGACGCCCCGAAGTCTTTGTTCCACCGATTGCGGGAGCGACGCGAGACGCAAACGTGCCGGGTTCACTCGGTCAGCCGGACCTGCCGCGCGATCAGTTGGCGGCGCAGATTCGGGACGTCGACGAACACCTCCGCCTGCAACCCCAATCGACGTCCTGCAGCGATGTGTGCCTCGATGTCATCCGTATAAAAACACTCTTCGGGATCGCACTCGATCTCACGCAAAGCCCGTTCGAACATTTGCGGCTCCGGCTTCGCCGCTCCAACCTCGAACGACAACACGGCCGCGTCGAAAACGCTCAAGATCGGAAACTTCTGCATGACGAACTCATAATGCGTCACGCACGTGTTCGAGAAGAGGACCAGTCGGTAGCCGCTCCGCTTCAATTGCTCTAGCAGCGACGCCATCGCCTCGTTCAACTCGAAGATGTCCGAAGCGGCGACGCGGAGCTTATTGAAATCGACTTCGGACTGCACCGCTTCTTGAAACCACCGGTGAAATTCGGCCTCTGACATTTGGCCTGTTTCGAAGCGCCGTTGCAAACCGCTGTCGAAGAGCACGTGCCGGACCAACTCCACCGGACGCCCACACACGTCTGCCACTTGCTGGCACATCTTCTCGTGAGAAAACAGGAGGATCACGTTGCCCAAGTCGAACAAGAAGGACCGAATCACGCGGATTCCTTTCGTGGCGAAAGCTCAGATTGACGGTGTGTTTGTTTTTGCATACAGTGGCTGTCAGCCGCGGACGACGGACAAGCAAACTCTGCGATCGGCGACCCACGGGTTGGGCCTTTCGAAACGTGCTTTCGGCGCGAAGACGAGCACGTCGTCACATAGCCGAACAACGTACCGACTTTCTGGAGAAAGATCGAGTCGGATGGTGAGCTGCTGGGGCGAGGCGAGTAAGCCCTGTTAAGCATGGCGCCTGGTCTGGTCCAGCGAGCCCTGGAAATCGGCGGCCGGGGACTCCCGTTGAACATGCCGCGGGCGAAGGAGTACGCCGTTTTTCTGTGACTGGGCTGTGTCTTGCGGCAGCTTCCGAAGCGCTCCGCGCACGAAACGACGGAGGCCGAACCGGATGATGCGCGCGTAAGGTATCGGCGAGGCGTTTTCGGGTCGCACCAGACCGTCCGGAGACGGTATCGGTCTGCCAAGGTGAGATAGGGATGAAAGGCGATGTCCATGAGTTTCGGCGGTGATGCCATCTCGGATCCTGCAACGATGCGAGGCCGGGAATGGCCGTGTCTGCGGCAGTTCTGCGTGTTTCTGGAGAACCGAGTCGGCCGGCTGCACGACTTGCTCCGACACATCGAAAAGGAAGACCTGCGGATCGTCGCGCTGAGCATTGTGGATTCGGTCGAATGCGCCATCGTGAGGCTGATGGTCAACAACGTCGACCGCGGGCGCGAGCTGTTCCGCTTGTCCAACTTCACGGTCTTCGAAAGCGACATCGTCGGCGTGGAGCTGCCGGAAGGTCCCCAACCGTTCCTGACGATTTGCTCGGTTCTGTTGCAGGCGGAGCTCAACATCCATTACACCTATCCGCTGCTGTTCCGGCAGCAGGGGCGCGGAGCGATCGCGATCTACGTCGATGACATCGACCAAGCCCTTCAGTTGCTCAAAGACAGCGGGCTGCGCATCATCACCGAGAACGACCTGCTGGAAGACGACGAATACTTCTGAGCCGCTGTGACGGCTGTTTCCCCTTGGTCCAGGCTCCACCTGGGACCGCAAGCCCGGCAAGCTCGGCCTGCGTGGGCTAGGCTGAACGCCCGAGGGAGCGAGCGAAAGACGCAAGATCGACGAAGCAGAGCCTCGCGTCATCGGGTTCCGAGGCAGCAAGCTGACAACCAGGAGCAACTCGCGCTCGCTCCAATAAAGGACGAACACGCCAGGAGGCAATGTGACGCCGGAAAGGATAACGGAAAGTTTGCAGACGATTCCGTTGAATCAATTTGAACCAACTCGCGGGAACAGAGCATGGCCGAACAATCGCGTTTTCAGACCGAAGTGTTGCCCGAGACGTTCGTGGCGGATCCTTCTGGAGTGGTTCCGGCCACGTGGATCGCTTTCACGGAAGGTCCGGCCGCAGCCGAAGACGGCACCGTCTACTTCTCCGACATCATCAACAACCGCATCATGCGGTTTGAACCGCAAGCGGGACGAGTGTCCGTGTGGCGGCAGCCGAGCGGCCGCGCCAACGGGCTGCTTTTCGACGCCGAAGGCCGCCTGTTGGCGTGCGAAGGCAATGAGTTCAGCGACAATGACGGCAACCGTCGCATCACGCGGACCAACATGCAAACGGGCGATGTGGAAGTTCTGACCGACCGCTTCGACGGCGTCCGATACAACGCTCCGAACGACATCGCGGCGCGCAAAAACGGCCAACTCTTTTTCACCGACCCCTGCTACGGCCGCCGCGATCAGATGGAAATGAAGCACGAGTCGGTTTATCGCATCGCCCCGGACGGCCGCGTCACCCGCTTGATCACGCAGCCGGAAATCGAACGGCCAAACGGCATCGCGATCAGCCCGGACGAGCGGACGTTGTACGTCGTCGACAGTTGCTCGACCGTCGGCGGCAACCGCAAGATCTGGGCCTTCGATCTGGCCGAAGACGGTCGCGTGAGCAACCAGCGAGTGGTGTTCGACTTCGCTCCCGGCCGCGGTGGCGACGGCATGGCTGTGGATCAAGAGGGCAACTTATACGTGGCGGCCGGCATCCAGCGACCGCGTGGTCCGCACGAAACCGACGACGTGCCGCCCGGCATCTGGATCATTTCTCCTGACAGTCGGCTTCGAGGCCGCATCCCGATTCCGGAGGACCTGGTTACGAACGTCACCTTCGGCGGCGAAGACCTGCGCACGCTTTACATCACCGCCGGCAAGTCACTCTACTCGATCCGTGTCCGCATTCCGGGCTTTGTCGTGCATCGGCGAATGTGAGCTACGGACACGGAAACGGGATTTCGACGAATGTGCGTGAAGTTTGGGATTGTGTTGATCCAATGGCTGTCTCGTCCTCACCGATTGTGATTGCATCTTGGAACGGTTTGCCGGCGACGCGGCGGGCGTATGAGAGGATTGTGGCGGGGGACGATCCGTTGGGCGCCGTTGTGGACGGTGTGAC
>JAADHY010000674.1 GCA_013151585.1 Planctomycetota bacterium | reverse complement strand
GACGCCGATCACGCCGGGCAAGGTCTATCTCTATACGATCGATCTTTGGGAAACGAGCATGGTCTTCAAGAAGGGCCATCGCATCCGGCTGGAGATTTCCAGCAGCAACTTCCCGCGCTACGCTCGCAACCTGAACACGGGCAAGCCGCTCGGTACCAGCGCCGAAATGAAGGTCGCCCACCAGACGATCTTCCACGACCCCGAACACCCCTCGCACCTGATCCTGCCGGTGATCCCGGCGGGGCGCTAAAGGATGCGCCGGCGGCGTCCTTTCAGGTCGCTGATAGGAGAACCATCCGGTGCAGAAAACGCGTCACGTTGTCACGGGTGCATTTGGCTACTCCGGCCGCTACATCGCGCAGCGTCTGCTCGAAAAGGGCTACGCGGTCGATACGCTGACCAATTCGCCCAATCGCCCCAACCCGTTTGGCGGCCGCGTGCGAGCGTTTCCGTTTCATTTTGGTGAGCCGGAAAAATTGACCGAATCGCTCCGCGGGACCGAAGTGCTCTACAACACCTATTGGGTCCGGTTTAACTACAAAAAAGCCTTCCATCACGCGTCCGCGGTGGAGAACACGCTCACCTTGTTCCAAGCGGCGAAAGCAGCAGGCGTTCGGCGCATCGTCCACGTGAGTATTACGAACCCATCCCTCGATTCCCCGTTGGAATACTTTGCGGGCAAAGCGCGGCTGGAACAAGCGCTGATCGAATCCGGGCTGTCGTATGCCATCCTGCGTCCGGCTGTATTGTTCGGTAAGGAGGACGTTCTGATCAACAACATTGCGTGGCTGTTGCGTCGACTGCCGATCTTTGGCGTTTTTGGCAACGGTCGGTATCGGCTGCAGCCGATCCATGTGGACGATCTGGCTCGGCTGGCGGTCGAGCAGGGCGAATCGCGCGAAAACACGGTCATCAACGCCATCGGACCGGAAACGTTCACGTATCGGGAACTGGTCGAGCGGGTCGGCCAGATCATCGGCTGCCGCCGGCCGATCATTTCCGTGCCGCCGCGCTTCGGCTACTGGTTCGGTGTGATGGTGGGCACGCTCGTGGACGACGTGCTGATCACCTGGGACGAAGTGCAAGGCTTGATGGCGGACCTCTTGTACGTGGAAGCCCCGCCGGCCGGCCAAACGCGTCTGACCGAATGGGCCAACGAACACGCCGATGAGCTGGGCCGCCGTTATGCCAGCGAACTGGCCCGCCGCCGCAACCGCAGCGTTGCCTACGACGAGCTTTAATGCCCTGAGCCACAGTTACTGATTCGGGCGAAGGAGGCGCCGTTCTGGCGGCAATTCGCCCATTTTCCGCGCCAAGCGGAAACTGCTGAAAAGCCTCGGTGCGGACGCGAGAGAAAGGTGGGGGGCCACGTGGGCGTGCAGTCTGATGCCTGAGAGCGCAACGCGCAGCGAGGTACGAAGGGGAGAAAAGGGCCCGGGGAAAGGCCTCCGCCCGGTTTTTCCAAAGTCCGCTGCGGGAAGAAGGAGCATACCGCTTCCGCTCCCGCCGTCACGGGACACAACCCCGTTTGGGCGGCGGGCGAACGACAGCCAAGCTACCGTAGGCCTCAGACTTGGGAATAAGGCGCCGGTCGAAGAATCACGTCGGTGATGTTCGAAACGGTGTCTTTGTACTGCGGATCAGCTTTCAGCTTTTCCCAATCGGGATCGGTGATGAAGTTTTTCCAGGCGGCATCGCGAGCGGCCATATCGTCGAAGGCCAACATGTAGGTCAAGTTCGGCATCGCACGACCAATGATCGTTTCGGCAAAGAAGACCGGCTGCAAACCCGTTTTCTTGAAAATCGCGATTTCTCCGCCTTTGTTAAACATCTCGATCTTCTTCTTGCCCGCTTTGATGCTGTGGCTTTCGTAAGTTCGGAGTTCGAAGATCCGCGGCTTGCCCTCTTTTGTTTGTGAGGGTATTTGCAGCGTCGGCAGCTCGTCGAACGCGACCAACAACGAGCTTTCCACACGAAGGTAAGCCGGGTCGGCCAGCGGAGCATCGACGACCTCAGCTCCGGCCTCGCAGAATTCTTTGTCGGCCAGCAGTCGCTCCGCCAAAGTCAGCACTGATTCCAAAGACGGATGGGGAAGCAGCAAGAACAACGTCGGCTTGTTCGGGCCGTACTTTGGAAAGAACACACCAACAGGGCCGATGCCCAAACGATTCAGCGCCGGAATCATCGCTTGCCGAAGGAAAGCATTGAAGCGGCCCTTTTTTGGGCCGGGCAGCAGGGAATACTGCCGGAACTCAAAAAAATGCCGGTGGCCCTCACTGGCCGCCTGCACCGCTCCAGCCCACGACGCCGTCCACCCCGCGCAACACGATGCCGCCAAAAAATCACGTCGTCTCACAGTCAGTTCCTCCTGCCGATGGGACACGATGTCACGAGCCCGTTCCTGAAGCATTCCGACAAGAACGCCGCAGGTCACGCTCCCCGCATGCTGCCAGAAAGGCGCAGCCTTTTCAACGGACCGCGTCGAGAACTCACGAGTCAGGCCACGCCTTCCGCCTCGCTCGGGACGTGTCTCTTTGCCCGGATGCTCACTCCTGCGGCGCGACTGGCACCTCGTCCCGCACCACTCCGGCGAACGGAGCCGCGTGAGTCGGACAGTGTGGCCTTGCGCGACGAGGCACGGCCGGCGCGGGGCTCAGGGAGCCGCCCTGCCGGGCCGCTCGCGTTTTGGTTCACACGGAGCCACCGCGCCGCGGTTTTGACTCAGCGCTGCGTCCCATTGACGACACTTCATGCAAGCCACCTCCAGCGATGGACGATGTGCGCGTCTTTGCCTCTGCCCGTAACATTTTGAGAAACTGGGGGTTAAGTGCAGCTCCCTCTCAGATATCCGGAAATGGCACGCAGGATGCCAGGAAAAACCCCCAAGGAAACAGCCGCGGCGGTCATCGGACTTCCGACGAGCCAACGGCACGATCACCGAACAAAGAGGAGGCTGAACCATGCAACGCACAATGCTGCCGGGTGCTGATGGGGCTCATGCTGAATCTGGTTGCTGGGCCCGCCGAAAGTTCGCCCCGCCGGCCGGCACCGGCCGTTGCGGCGGCCATCCAACAGCAGGCCAGCGAAGTCTGTCACGAAGTGCGCGTCGCGTTTCCGTACACGGGGGCTGGCCGGCTGATTGCCCGGAAGGCGGGCGAGGTCTCGCGGTTGGCGGACTATTTCCTCCGTGCGCCGACCTGTTGCAACCACCGCCGAGCCCGGCTGTATCTCCGCGAGATGAAGGACTTGGTCGACGAGATGGAAGACTTGGCGGACAGCCTGAGGCGACGTCGGCCGCCGGTCCGGAGTTCGCGACACATTCGCTTCGGGACGCGAGGCTTCGAGGTTTTCATCGGCGAAACAGAAACCGCTTGGTGTGGCGGCTGTGGCCGCTGTGATTGCTGCCGCCGTCTTCGGCGTTTGCGTCAGGCAATCGAATGCCTGGAAGACTTGGTACGCGAACTGGATCGAGCGACACGGCGATGTCCGTGCTGCGGACGTCTAAGGAGCTACGATCCGCCCGCTCGCCCAGACGTCGGTTTCCCCGGGCCGCCGCGTCCGATTCCGGATCCGTCGCTATCGCCCGATGTGGGCTATTGGCCGGGCTCGACCGCGGAGGAAGAAACCGTGAGATGGCAACGAATGGCCCAGCTCTGGCTTTCGCTGGCGCTCGATTGAAGTGTGGCGCAGCAACCAGCCAGTTTCCGCAGCTTGGCCGAGCTGGGATCGGGGCGTTCCCTTCCACTTGCTTCTTGACTCCGGCAAGTGGTTGTTCTCCGCAGCGGCCCGCGTCACCGGGCCGCTGCCTTTGCTTCTTTCCGGGCGATGGCGTAAAGCCGCTCAAAAGTGGCTACGTACAAAACGCCGTTGGCCGCTGTCGCCGTACTGGTGATCGGGCTGCCTAACCGAACGGACGAGAGGACCTTCTTTTTTCGTCCCGCGCTGAATACCCAAAAGTCCCCGCGACGCGTGCCGACGTAAACTTTCCCGTCCGCTACAAGGGTCGACGCCCAGATTGGGCCGCCCGTTCGGTGCGTCCAGTAAGGCTTTCCGGTGACGGCGTCAAGGCAGTGCACCATCCGGCCACAGTCGGCGACGAATATCAGGCCGTCGTGCACGGCCGGCGTGCTGCAGCAGTGGTATTGAAGCTCGTACGACCAGACCAACCCGCTGCGTGTGACGTCGCCCGAGCCGGTGATGTCCACGCATTTCAGCCACGCCTTCCGTTTTCCCCACCAGATATCCCCGCCGCCGGTCAAGTAAACGCGGCGACCGACAACGACCGGCATGCTTTTGATGTTGCTGGGACTGACAAGACGGTTTCCGATGTAGGAATGCACGTTCTCTTTGGGCGCGTGCGGATCGAAATCGAACCGCCAGACACGCTCAAGCGTTCGCACTGGTCCGGGCTTCAGCCCCGACGGCAAGGCGCGGAACGCATAACACACGCCGTCACCGCCGCAGAAAACGATTAGCCGGCGTCCATCGATGTCGACCAAAGCCGGCGACGACCACGTGCAGTGAAAAATTCGCGGTCCGATTCGTTCGGCGTCCTGGGCGATGAGCCGGCCCGTCCGTTTATCGAGCACGATCAGGCTGGGAGCGTCTGGGGCGGGAATGCGGCGGTGAGTCCGGTCGACTCCGTTTCCTGTGTTCAAATAAAGATAATCGCCGTCAATCAGGATCGAGCTGTGGGCCGAATCGTGGGGATACATACATCCCTCCGCCCACATGTCGAACAACCAAATGATATCGGCGTCGGTCGGTCGCAGCTCGGTCGGTTGTTGGCCGGCTGGCGTCTGGTGACGAGCTTCGTCGCGGAACGGGCCATCGTTGCCGTCGGACAACCCGTCCAGATCCAGACAGACGACTTCGGCTCGGTTTGTCACCACGTAGACGCGATCTCCGTCAATCGTCGGCGGCGAACAGTGGCCCGCTCCAGGCCAATCCCGCAGCGCGTCGCCAGGGATTTTCGGGACGATCAATTCCCATCGGAGACGCCCGTCACGCTGGTCCAGACACAGGAGCACGCCGAATTCCCCTGGGTGCGGCAGATCGCGGCGGCCGCGACTGTTCGTTCCGATGAAGACGCAGCCTCGAGCCACAATGGGACTGGAGTAGGTTTCCGTTCCCAGGGGAACCGACCACTTGATGTTTTCTCCCGTCTCGGGGTCGAAGGTGGCCGGCAGCCCCTTCTCGTCGGAGACCATGTTGCGGCTCCACCGCTGTCCCCACTGCGGCTGGTCCGCGGCGAGCGAAAAAGACGCCGCCCCGAACAAGCCCGTTGCCAAGAACAAGAACGCGACACCTTTATGGAACCAGCTCTGCCAGTTCGTTCGACGTTGCGAGGAGCGAAAACCGTTCATGGCCATTTCAGCTCGTGGGGAAAGGGTCTGTGGGGGGGACCGCGCCCGACGCGCGGCAACACGAAGGAAAATCACCATACCGGACAGCCGACTGGGAAGCAACGAGACGCGACAAGCGGTCGGCCGCAGCAGGCCGCCGTCGCACGCCGCTTTTCGGCGACCGCGGAAGGAACCAATGACGTACCGGAACGGTCAGTGGGCTGAACACGTTGAACGCTGAACATACCGAGAACTTGGACTCGACACGGACCGGGTTCTGTGCGGGCACCAACCGCTTCCGTTGCGCGTCGCTAGGGTCAGAGACCGTACGGCGGCCGAGAAGCAAATTGAAGGTGGCGGCCCGTCAAATCACTGCAGAGTCGGGCGGGTTCTCGCCCTCTCCCCCGTTTGGCTTCAGCCCGAGACGCCGGGTTCGCTCATTCACCGAGCACGCCGCGTCTTTGTTCTTATTGTGAGGCCCTGATGCGGAACCATCGGACGCTCCGCACGGGGCAGTCGCCGAAGCCGAGCAGTTCCGCAACGAGTTGGAAGCGGGCGGCCGCTTTCGGCAGCGGAACGGAAAACGACAGCACTTCGCGACCGAGCGATTCCACGCGGCAGGACTTTGTCTGCTGCCACAGACAACGATCGCCTTGCAACAGTTTGAGTTGAACGCGGCCCTCCCACGGCCGGTCCAAGTCGTTAATCACCGGCACCTTGATCGCGCGCGTCTGGCCGGCCGGCAGCGTCTCGTCCCACAGGTCGATCATCAGCCCGACGGGCGAAAACGCATCACGCACACGGCGTTCAAAGTGCGGCTCAAAGGTGAGTTTCGCCACGTCGAGGAAGTGGTCGCTCGTCGCGCCGCCTTCCGGCCGTGGTTTGTCACCCGGGCGGGAATAGGTCAGCCCGCAGAAGTGCAGCACGCCGGCCGCTTTTCGGTGCGAGCGCCAATACTCGGTCATCGCGGCCAGGTAGTACGCGTAGAGTTCGCGCCGTTGCTCGACCGTTGAGTCCGCGCCGAGCAGAAAGCGGTAAATGTTCTGCGTCAGTGACGTCGGTTGTCCGTCGCGAGTCAACCACAGCCAGCCGTATTCGTTGATCAGCACCGCGTTGGGCAGCTCCTTTTCATGTCCGCGATACGCCCACGGCAGTCGCGGTTGCGCAAGCTGGCGGATCGGGTTCTCTTTCATTTGCTTGGCGTGCCACAGCCGGATGAAGATGTAAGGGTGCGATTCGAGCATGTCGGTCGGCGCGACCGGCGGATCCCAGCCGTTGTCCC
>JAADHY010000232.1 GCA_013151585.1 Planctomycetota bacterium | reverse complement strand
GCATCGAATCCGACGTCGATGGCCGCATCGATCAGGTCGCCGAAAAGCGGACGTTCGTGCTGCCGCAGCGCGGTTCGCCGTTTCGCATCACCGTCAAGCCGCGCACCAACTACGTCATCGAAGTGGACCAGACCAAGCGCGGCCGGCCTGCTGGGCTGGCTCCCGATCTAGGCCTTTCACCGGAGGATATCCGCTACAACGCCGATCGCAAACTGCTGATGGCGCGGATTCACAACGTCGGTTCCAAAGCGGTCCGCGGCGTGAGGGTCGCCTTCTACGACGGGAACCCCGAAGAGGGCGGCCGGCTGATCGGCACGCAGGTTATTCCCAACATCGAAGCTCCCAATGACCTGGAACCGAAAACGGTGACTGTGGGCGTCAACTACGCGATCGAGAAGCCGACGGACATCTACGTCGTTATCGATCCGGACGACAAAATCCCCGACGAAATCACCACGTTCAACAACGGGGCCCATAAACGGCTGCCAGAGCCGGACGACGCCGGAGAGCCGGCGCGGTAGCTCGCCTTGGTTCGGAAAACGGTCTGAATCGACGAGTGCCTGCCCGGCGGCAGCGCCCGGCGTCGCTCTGCGAACAACGCGAAGGCTTATGGTTTCGGTGTTGCTGCAGGCTTGGCGGCCGGCTGGAAGTCGCCGGCAGTCGCGATGACCAAACGTTGTGGGTCGAGGTGTCGTCGGGCGGCAGCCAGGATGGATTCCCGACTTACGTGCCGAAGCCGTTTCTCCAGCTCGGCTTGAAAGGTCATCGTCCGACCGGCTTCCATCAGAGCCACCAGCAGGCGAGCCAAACTTCCGTCGTCCGATCGGGCGATTTTCAGACGCTGCAGGTAGCCTTCGCGAGCCGCCTTCAGCTCATCCGCCGTCACACCGTCGGCTAGGAACTTTTGCAGTTCTTCGTCGACGGCCGCCTTGACGCGTTCCATGTTGGCCGGGTTGCAGATCGCGAAAATGTAAAAGAGCGTGCGTCGGTCCAGCGAGGACGTTCGGAGGCCCGATCCGACTCCGTACGAAAGTCCCTCTCGCTGGCGGATGCGATCGCCCAAACGCGACGAGAGCGTACTGCCGCCCAAAATGAAGTTCCCCAACACCAACGACGGATAGTCTGGATCATCGTCCCGCAGTGGAAACACGGTGGCAGCGAAATAAGTCGCGTTGGGCTTGTCGGGCGTGATCAGCACGTGAGTTGTCCGTTTCAGCGGAACGTCACCTTGTCGCGGGATACGCTGGTACGGACGCTCGGCCACCCAATCCGCGAAGATCTGCTGGAGCTGCTTTTCGGTCGGTCCGGGATCGAAGTCACCCACGACAGCCAGTTGGCCGAACTGGCCGCCGACCAGTTCGCGGTACAATTGGCGGATCATTTCGGCGGTTACGGCACGCGTGGCTTCGATCTCTTCATCGATCGTTGGCACGTAACGCGGGTCGCCTTTGGGATAGGGATTCAGGTCGCGTGAGACAGCGACCTGAGCCAGCGCCGTGGGATCTGTCTTTTGCTGTTCCAGGCCGGCGATTTCCGCCTGTTTCAGAATATCCAGCTCTTTTTCTGGGAACGTTGGCTCGCGAAGGATCTGCTGGAGCAAGTCGAGCGCCGCGGCCAGATGCGGCTTCTTCGTTTGCAAGGAGAAGCTGATCTGCCCCGGCGAGCTAGTGGCAGACAGGCGGATGCGGTGTTTGTCGAGCAAGTCCTGGATTTGTTGCCGCGTCAGCCGGCGCGTGCCGCGCATCATCAGTGGCCCCAGAAAGTCGGTCGCTTTTGCCTTCCCGGTGAGGCTTCCCACGTCTCCGAAACGGATCACCAAACGTAGATGGACCGATTCCCCGCGAGTCTTTTTCGACAAAAAGGCCGCTTGCAAACCGCTCGGCAGGCGGAACCAGCGCGTGCGGGCTTCGATGTTCTCCGGCGAGACGTCGAAGACTTCGCCTTCAGCCACACGCTGCCGCCCTTTGTAATCGCCGATCATCTTGGCCAGGTCCGGCGTCTCGGGGACCGGCACTCGTTCGGGCGACTTGACTGGCAGGTACAAGCCGGCGGTGCGGTTGTTCCGCCTCAGGTACTTGGCGGCCACTTCGCGCACGCTTTGGGGCGTCACCTTCTCCAGCCGATCGCGATAGAGGAAGTACAACCGCCAGTCGCCTTGCGCCGCCCACTCGCTCAACTGAACCGCCAACCGACTGGTGTTCGTCAGCGCCAATTCCCATTGCTTCATCAACCGCTGTCGGGCTCGTTCGACCTCTTCGGCCGTGACTTCCGTCCGTCCGACTTTTTCTGTGACTTCGATCAGTCGGTCCAGCACGTCTCGGGGTTTCTTGCCCGGCACGACCTCGGCCATCAGCAACAGCACGCCCGGATCGTGCAAAGCGAAAGCGGCTCCGGAAACATTCGCCGCCAACTTCGTTTCGACCAACGCCTTGTAAAGCCGGCCGGCCGGCTGTGACGTCAGAATGCTTTCCAACACATCTACTGAGGGGTACTCCGGATGAGGTCCGGCCGGGATGTGATACACCGCTCCCACGACTGCGACGTCCCCGAACCGCCGCAACGTGACGAGGCGCTCGCCATCCTGCGCCGGCTCGATTGTGTAGGTCTTGTCCAATCGGCGCGTTGGTTTCGGGATCGCTCCGAACGTCTCCTGAATGTGCTTCAGCGCCTTGTTGCGATCGAACTGGCCGGCCACGACCAGCATCACGTTGTCCGGCTGATAGTAGCGCCGATAAAAGGCACGCAGTTTGTCGACGGGCACGCGTTCGATGTCCGCGCGGTTGCCGATGGTTGCCTTCCCGTAGTTATGCCAAAGGTACGCCGCAGCCATCATCCGCTGCCAAAGGACCATCGTCGGACTGTTTTCTCCTCGTTCGAACTCGTTTCGCACGACGGTCATTTCCGAGGCCAGGTCTTCGGCCCGAATCGGGCTGTTGACCAACCGATCGGCCTCCAGCTCGAGCGCGAACCGGAGGTTTTCATCGCTGGCCGGCAGCGTTTCGAAATAGTTCGTCCGGTCGTACCAAGTCGATCCGTTAAAGACAGCGCCGCGGTCCTTGAGTGCTTTCGGGATGTTAGGATGCTTTTGGGTTCCCTTGAACAGCATATGCTCCAACAGGTGAGCCATCCCGGCCTCGCCGTAACCTTCGTGCCGCGATCCGACGAACACGGTGACGTTCACCGTGACTTTGGGCTTGGAGGGATCCGGAAAAAGCAGCACTCGAAGGCCATTATCCAGCCGGTATTCGGTGATGCCTTCGACTTCGGTAATCGGCTTTACGTCCGCTGCGGACACCGCCGCCATTGCCACGAAAAGAATCAGCAGCATCGTGGCGACTGCCTTCGCCGTTTCCCGTCGTTTCATGACCCGTTCCTCGCTTTTGGTGGATTGAAAAGAAGGGGCGCCTCTTGGACGCGATCCGCGGGACGGTGGAGCCCCGCTAAGTCTGACGCGACAACCATGTCGGCAGAAAACCGATGACGATGCCGACCGCCAATCCGATGCCGTGCACCGCGTTGGCTACGTGGGGAATGACGTTCATCAAACACAGGACAAACCAGCCGAGCCATCCGCTGCTCAATGACCTGACGATCAACTCGTTCGAACTGATGTACAGCCCGGACGTCGGGTCGAACCGGCTTTTCATCCACACATACCCGAAAAGACCGTAAACGACACCCGACAGGCCGCCAAACAGAGGACCGCTCACATAATACTGCCCGACGTTCGACGGAATCGCGATGGCCAAAACCAGCAGGGCGGTCCGCCCGCTTCCCCGGCGGAACTCAACGGCCGAGCCGAGGCTGTACGTCATCCAGGTGTTGAACAGCAAGTGAACCACGCCGAAATGCAAGAAGATCGGGGTGACAAGGCGCCAAACTTGCCCGCGTTGCACATCGTGCAGTCCCGGATGCCACCGCACCATTTTGCCGTTCAGTTCGAACGAGTTGATCGTCAGGTCATTGAGCAGCGGATGGCTCGGCTGG
>JAADHY010000227.1 GCA_013151585.1 Planctomycetota bacterium | reverse complement strand
CGCCCCGCCGCATCTGAAAGACACCGTCTTCCATTTGTACGTGGATGCCGACGCCGACCCGACCACCGGCCGAAAAAGCGCCGAAACAGCTCCGCATCGCGGAACCGACTACATGCTCAGCGTCATTGGGGGCATGGGCCGCTCGACCCAGTACGACGCCGAAGGGCACGTCCGGTCCGGCCCCCCGGTCTCGTTCGCCGTGGAAGGAAACACGCTGCTGGTCTCGGCAGACATCAACTTGAAACGAGACGACCGGGGCGTCCGCTATTCGCTTTACGTCTTGTGCCACACGCTTACGTCGGCCGGGCCAGCGCCCATGAGCGATAGTACGCCCAGACGACTCATTGCCGGCATCCCCATTACGAACCGTGCCAAAATCCTGCGCCTGTCCGACTACCGGGAGAACCACGGCGTCATCGCGACCTACGGCGTTCATCGGCTGCAGCGCATCGAGCGCGATCCGCAGAACATCGTCGTCCCGCACGACCGGCTCGAAACGGACGGCTTCCGTGTCGATCATCAAACGGTGCGGCGCTGGCCTCATTTGACCCGGGAAAAACAGGACGCCCGCGCGTGGACGACCGCTCCGAAGCCCGGCCGGTTCCACATCGGGTTCATGATGTACGATGACGCCCGCGACGAGCGGATCGGAATCTACGTCGAGAAGAAACTGGTCGGAGTGGCCGTCGCCAACAGAGACAACAACACGACGTGGCTTTACTGCACGGAACGACCGATCCAACTGGAAGGCGGCGAGCGGGTCGAGTTGCGTGCGGCCGGACCGAGCGGTCGGCATGGCATCTGCAACATTCTTTTCTTGAAGCAACGCCCCGAGCCGCGCGACATCGAATACGCCGTCGAGAACATGACTGCGGTGACGCCCGTCGGCCAGCCGGGGAAAGTGATCCTCTCGTGGACCACCACCTGGCCGTGCCCGACTCGGTTCGAATACGGCACCGACACCGAGTACGGCCAGACGATCCTTAAGGAACGCCCTTGTCTTGTCCATCGGGTTGTACTCGATGGGCTGGATCCGAAGCTGAAGTACCACGGCCGCGCCATCGGTGCACGTCGGGACGGGACCGCCTTTTTTGGGGACGACTTCGTCTTCCAGGCTGATCCGCCGCCCGTTCCCGAAACCCAGTCCCAAACCACCACTGTGCCGATCACGGTCCGGAATCCGCACTCTGTCGCGGCGAAGGCCTGGCCGATCACGACAGGCATTCCCGTACCGCAGGGCATCTTGGGCGACGCCGACCATGTGCGTCTGATGCTCGGGGAAGAGGCCGACGACGAAGTTCCGTTGCAGGTGCGAATCACCGGCCGCTGGCCGGATGGCAGTGTCAAGTGGCTGTTGCTCAGTTTCCTGGCCGATATCCCGGCGGAGGGCCAGACTGTTTATCCGATGCAATTTGGCCGCGGTGTCCGCCGGACAGCGGGCCCGCTGCCGGCCGTGCGTCTGCGCAAAACCGACCGATCGGTTCACGTCGACACCGGCCCGCTGCAGTTCGAAATCGACCCGCATGGGAACCTGACCCGGTTTCGGCTGAAGAATCGGCCGCTTTCCGCGGGCGACGCCGTTTGCGAAACCGTTGCCACCGACGCCGATGGTGCCGACTACACCACTCGCAATGCGGCTGCGAAGATCACGGTTGAAGAAAGCGGGCCGGTTCGGGCGGTGATCAAAGTCGTGTCGGACCTCAGAGACGCAGGCGGCAAGCGACTTTTCCGCATCGAGAAGCGCATCGAGGCCTACGCCGGCCAAACCTTCCTGCGAATTCACCACACCCTTGTCGTCGATCGGCCCGATACGAAGTTTGTCGAGCTGGACCGACTGGCGTACCGCGTTCCCGGGCTGGGACTCGCTTCAGCCTGGCGCGTACCGACGGTTCGCGGTCGCGTCACACTCGACCAAGTTCTTCGTCGCGTCTGGCAACAATTCGACAACGTTTTCTTCCTCGATCCGACTCGAAAATCGGCTTCGGGAACGGCAACAGGACGCATAGTCGGCGCCGCCATCAGCACGGATCCGTCGGGCTGCGCCGTTGCGGTTCGCGATTTCTGGCAGAACTACCCGAAAGGTTTCGCGCTGCGGCCCGGCGCCATCGACATCGAGCTGTGTCCGGATTTCGAGCCCGGCCTTTACGACAAGTTCCCCTTCGAAAAGGAAGGACATCACCTCTACTACTATTTGCTCAACGGCCGCTACAAGATCAAGACGGGCGTCGCCAAGACGCACGAGCTGTTGCTTTGTTTCTCGCCGGCCGAGCAACGCGAAGCCGTTTGCCAGATGTTTCAGCGACCGCCATTGGCCACTGCCCCGCCTCAATGGTACTGCGACTCGAAAGCCTTCTACGACGTCGCTCCACGCGACCCGAAACGGTTTCGCCTGTATGAAGAGGCCATCGACCGGAATTTGAAGGCTTACCTTCAGCGCCGCGACCGCCAGCACGATTATGGCATGCTCAACTACGGCGACTGGTACGGCGAGCGCGGGGCCAACTGGGGCAACATCGAATACGACACACAGCATGCGTTTTTCCTCGAATACATCCGATCGGGCAATCCGGAGGCGTTTTTCCTGGGCGAGGCCACCGAGCTGCACAACCGCGACGTCGATACGGTGCAATTCAGCCCCGACCCGCAGAACGTCGGCGCGGTTTACGTGCATCAGATGTGTCACGTCGGAGAATACTACACGAAGAGCGTCCCCGGGACGCTCGGCTTCCCGCGCGGCGGCTTTACGGTGAGCCATGCATGGGTGGAAGGCCATTTCGCGCACTACTTTTTGACCGGCGATCCGCGTTCCGATCAGACGGGTCGGGCAGTGGCCGACTACTTTGTGCGGAAAGAGCTGGGCCGGCCGTACGACTTTTCCAGCACGCGCGTGCCGGGCTGGCACTTGATCATGCTGTCGGCGGCCTATCATGCCACCGGTGATCCGTACTACTTGAACGCAGCCCGAGTGATCGTCCGGCACGTGTTGGAAACGCAAGACGTCGAACCGCGACCGCTGCCCGATTATCAAGCTCAGGGCCGCAAGCCGTGTCAGCTTGGTGGCTGGTCGCGCATGATGGTTCCCGGCCATTGCCGCTGCGAACCCCGACACCGCGGCAACGCCGGCTTCATGATCGCGGTGCTGCTATCCGGCCTGAAGTACTACCACGACATCACCGGCGACCCGGCGGTCAAGGAAACGATCATCCGGGCGGCCCACTACTTGCTGGACGAGACCTATTCGGACAAGGTGCACGGATTCCGATACACGTCGTGCCCGAAGACCAGCTACCGGCCGGGCGCCTCACCGCTGATGGTCGAAGGCGTGGCTCGAGCGTATCTTTGGACAAAAGACGAGCGGTTTCGGCGCGTGCTGGTCGAGGCGCTGCCCTTGTCGGCCGGCGGCAGCCCGTACGGCAAAAGTTTTTCGATGTACTACCGATGCGGTCCGCGCGTCCTGGCCGATCTGGCTGCGACTGGCTTGACGCTAAACAGCCGATGATCCGGACTTCACGATGGGGCCCGCATCGGTTACCGTAGCAGAAGAGCCGCCGTGCTCCCAGACGCGCCGACTTCTTGCGGATAGGGCCGTGGATCGACTGCCTGCCCCTTGGCCGCCTGAATGTACGAAGGACTTGCCGAGATGGCGAAAACCGCGCTGGAACTCACTCCCGAGCAGTGGAAGCAATACGAGCCGTGGCGAAATTTCAAGCCGGCGGTGGAACGGTGGGAACGCGCGTGGAAAGTAGCCCGCGAAGCGGCCAGGATTCTGCGCAACGAGTTTGGCGCAACCCGGGTGGTTGTCTTCGGGTCTTTGAGAAGCAAAAACTTGTACACACAGTGGTCTGACGTAGATTTGGCCGTTTCCGGCATTCCACGAAGCCGCTATCTCGAGGCCATGGGTCGATTGTTAGACCTCAGCCCCGAGTTCAAGATCGACCTGATCGATCTGGATTCGTGTGATGAGCGGTTTCTCGAGTGCATCGAGTCGCAGGGAATCGAAGTGTGAAGGAAGCACTGGCCGATCTGGCCGCTCGCATCCGGCAGGACCTAGACAAGCTCAGTCGCGTGGTCGCACGCGTCGAGGAAGGGTGCCGTCGGGCTGATCGCTCTCACGACGACTATTATTTCGAAGCCGTCGCGCTAAACCTTCACGGATTCTATACGGGACTTGAGCGTCTCTTCGAGCGTATTGCAGCGACCGTTGAAAACTCGGTCCCCGCCGCGCAAATTCTCATATTCCCGTCGGCCGAATAACGAGCGAGAAGCGAGCGGACAGTCGAGTTGGGAGAATACTCTCCATGTTTGAACAACTGCCCCTGACCCGTCGAGAATGGCTTGCCCTGTCAACACTGGCCCTACCGTATGCAGCGCCTCAAGAAGCCAGGGCTACGAATTCGCCCCCTCACGGCGAAGGGCATCAGCGCGTGCCGCTGAAAATCGGCATCCGTGCGGCGAGCATGCAGATGGTCGGCCAATTGGAAGTTATCAAAACGGCCGCTCGGATTCCCGGCATCATGGGCGTCGAGCTGCAGACCACGGCCGGACGATACAACCTGCGCGATTGGGACGCGGTCCGACGATACAAACGAGAAGCCCATCGCTGGGCGATGCACATTCCGTCGATTGCGGGCGTATGGGATCGCGGCGTCAACATCCGTAGCGAGAAGGCGGCAGAGAGTTTGATCAAGTCGATTCAAGCCGCCGAGCTGTTGGGAGCCAGCGTCGCCCTGGTCGCCTTTTTCCGCAAGAACGCTCCCGATATGAGCCGCGAAGACTCCTACGGCCCCATCGTCGCGATGCTTCAAAAGGTGGCCCCGCACGCGGCCGACGCCAGCGTCGTGCTCGGCCTGGAAAACTCGCTCAGCCCCGCCGACAACAAGAAGCTGGTCGATCTGGTGGATCATCCCGCCGTTCGCGTTTACTACGACGTGCACAACATGGCCTACTACGGTCACGGCGAGCAGGCCGTCTCTGGGATCGCCCTCTTGGGAAAAGAGCGCATCTGCATGGTGCACGTCAAGCAGGGCAAGCGGCTGCTGCGGGAGCCCGGCCTGGTTGACTGGGTGGCCGCCTTCCAGCAGTTCAACGCCATCGGCTACGACGGCTGGTACATCTACGAGACTTCTCACGAGGACTTGACCGACTGCATCGAAGACACGAAAAAGAACAATGCATTCCTGAAGCAGCACGTGCGCATGCCCGCCGGATAGCGCCGGAAACGCTGTCGGCCGACCAGCAAGCCTCGCCGACGGCCGCCGCAACATCATCCCGAAGCCACGCCAGGAGTTTGACGGATGCCACGGTTCTTAATTTGCGTTTCGCTGTCGATCGCTTTTTGCTCTTTGACGGGGGCATTGAGAATGAGCGCCCACGGCGCCGATCCTCCGTCTCGACCGGTTGCAGAATCGCGAACGGAAGACGGCTACGTCCCGCTTTTTAACGGCCGCGACCTGGACGGTTGGATTTTGCGGCGAGCCAACCGCAAAGGATACGTCGTCGAGGACGGCCTGTTGGTCTGCCCGGCCGACGGCGGCGGGTTCCTTTTCACCGAAAAGCAATACAGTGACTTCAGCCTGAAGTTTGAGTTTCGTCTGGCACCCGGCGCGAACAACGGCGTGGCGATTCGGTGCCCCCTGCTGGACAAGCGGCCGGCCTACGAAGGCATCGAGATTCAGATTTTGGACAACATCGGCTATCCGCGGCCGCTGCGTCCAGCCCAGTATCATGGTTCGATCTATGACGTCGTGCCGGCCAAACGCGGAGCCTTAAAGCCGGCCGGCCAATGGAACTGCGAAGAGATCATCTGCTGCGGATCGCGGATCACCGTCATCGTGAACGGGACGGTCGTCGTCGATGCGGATTTGGACCGGATCACCGATCCGCAGGTGCTCAAGAAGCATCCAGGGCTGAAGCGGCGTCGGGGCCACATCGGTTTCCTAGGCCATGGAAGCCGCGTCGAGTTCCGGAACATCCGGATCAAGCAGTTGGACTGCTCGTGACGAGCCGGAGCCGGCCCGTCGGTTGAACGCGGTCGACCAATCGGGAATACTCACAGGTGCCAGCATCGACATCCGTCGTCGATCAGAAGGCACCAAGAGCCTGTCGGGATGAAAAGGTTTTGAGAATAAGGAGCAAAGACACCCATGACAGACAACCCTATGAGCTCAACATCACGCCGCCAGTTCTTGAAGGCCACGGCCGCCGCCGGAGCGGCCTTGCTGGTGGAGTCGTCGATCGCCCGCGCGGCTTTTGTTTCGAGCAACGAGACATTGCGAGTGGGGCTGGTCGGATGCGGCGGTCGAGGGCGCGGGGCGGCCGTTCAAGCGTTGAAGGCCGATCCCAACGCCAAGCTGGTCGCTTTGGCCGACGCCTTCGCCGATCACATCGAGAAATCGATTCCGCTGCTCAAGAAGAGTCCGGTCGGGGACCGCGTCGTCGTTGACCCCGACCATCGCTTCGCCGGATTCGACGCCTACAAGCAACTGATCGATTCGGGAGTCGACGTGGTGCTGCTGGCCACGCCACCGCATTTTCGGCCGATTCATCTGAAGGCCTGTGTCGAGGCGGGCAAGCACGTTTTTGCCGAAAAGCCAGTGGCGGTCGACGCTCCCGGCATCCGCTCGGTCCTCGCCACGTGCGAAGAAGCGAAGAAGAAAGGGCTGTCGATCGTCTCCGGTCTGATGTACCGCTACTCACCGCAGAAGCAGGAAACCATGAAGCGAGTTCACGATGGAGCGATCGGCGAGATTGTCGCGATTCAAACGACCTACAACTGCGGACCGCCGTGGTTCCGCAACAAGCCGCGCAAACCCGAATGGACCGAGATGGAGTTCCAGGTGCGGAACTGGTACCCATTCACATGGCTGTCGGGCGACCATAACGTGGAACAGCACGTCCACAGCTTGGACAAAGCGGCCTGGGCGCTGCAGGATCAGACGCCGTTGAAGGCTTGGGGAACGGGCGGCCGGCAAATCCGTTCGGAGATTACGCTCGGCAACATCTTCGACCACCATTGTGTGACGTACGAATTCGAGAACGGCGTGCGAGTCTACTCGCACTGCCGCCGGATGGCCGGCTGCTCCAACGACATCTCCGACTACATTCTTGGCACGAAAGGCATCTGCGATGTCATGAAGCATCGGATCGAGGTTGGAGGAAAAGTCCGCTGGCGGTACGAAGGGCCGACTCCGAACATGTACGAAGTGGAGCATCAAGAACTGTTCAAGTCGATCCGCCGCGGCGAACCGATCAACAACGGCCTCTACATGGCTCAAAGCACGATGTGGGCCATCCTCGGTCGAATGGTCACCTACACCGGCAAGACGATCACCTGGGAGCGGGCCATGAAATCAAAAGAAAATCTGTCGCCCAAGCGATATGCCTGGGACGCCGAACCGCCCATTCTCCCGGACGAAAATGGCCAATACCCGCTAGCCATCCCCGGCATCACGCCGTTCGTCTAGTTCGGTCCACTCAACCAGCTCAGATTCTTCCCGCCGGGGACACGGAAAGCGTAAAGTTGTGCCAAAGCCCGTGCTACCCGTGAGGAGGCGTTGCCGGCGTCGGTTCTTGTGAAACAACACTTTGTGGAGCTGCAATAGCTGCGGCTGCCGGCGCCGGTTCTTTTTGGTGTTCTGCGTGTTCTCGTGGGGACCCGATTCATAATCGAACGATCCCGGCCAGCCATGAATTGACCAGACGGCCGCAGTGTGGCGTCGAGCCACCGAACGTCGAAAAGTTTTGTTATGCCGCGGCCGGATGGAAATGCCGTAGCTGAACTCGCCAGAGTTTGGCCAAGAGCCGCACTTCACCAAAGTCTGGCGACTTCGGCTACCTCCACGAAAGGAAAAAACCAAACCGGCCGCGGCATAGCTACAAGTGGGGCACACGCAGGGCTTCCGGTCGGGTACAATATGGGTGAACTCGAAGAGGTTTTACGGGCACCGGCGACGCGACGGAGCAAACCGCTCGTCGGTTTGCTTGCGGGTAATGGACGCACCAGAACATGGCAGACGCGGTTTGGTGGGAGGGGGCGAGATGAACATCGAAATCACCGAACGGGAAGGAGAGCTGTTGCTGGAGATTCTGCGGGATCGGTTGGGAACATTGCGTGAGCAGATTCATCACGCTCGAACGTTCCGCTTTCGCGACATGCTCAAGGACATGCAGCAGGTGCTCCGCCGGCTGATTGAAAAGCTCGAATCGGCTGATGAGCCGGCAGCGGCTGGTTCCGGTTCGCAGGCTGACTCCGCGTGAGGCCGCGACCGGTTCACAGCTCTTCTTGCTCTTGCTCGTCCTCAAAGATGCGGCAGTAGCTCTCGTACCGCCGCCGGCTGATCAAGCCGCAGGCTACGGCCTGTTTCACCCCGCAGTCCCGCTCGTGCGTGTGCGAGCAATCGGGGAATTTGCATTTCGGCACGAAGGGACGAAACTCGACGAAAAAGCCCTCCACCTCTTCTGGCATGACGTCCCACAGTTCCATTTGCCGAATTCCGGGCGTGTCCACGACCCATCCGCCGAAATCCAAAGGCAGCAGTTCCGCCCGGCGTGTCGTGTGCCGGCCTTTGCGGGACCACTCGCTCACTTCGCCGACTCTTAATTCCAGGCCGGGTTGGATCGCATTGAGCAAGGCAGACTTTCCCACCCCGCTTTGCCCGGCGAAGACCGTTTGGCGATCTTGCAGCAGCATCTTCAACCGCGCCAGACCGACGCCGCTGACCGCGCTGGTCAGGACAACTTCGTATCCGAGCTGCGCATAGAGCCCAGCGAGCGGCTCGAGCGACACCACGTCGACCAGGTCCACTTTGTTGATGCAGATCACGGGACGAACCTCGCCTTTCTCCGCGCTGATCAAGAAGCGGTCGATGAGGCTCGGTTTCAGCGGCGGTGCGTCGACGGACGCGATGATCGCCACCTGATCCACATTCGCCGCGATGATGTGCTCTTGGCCATGGCTGGCCCGCGCCAGAATCCCGCTTCGGGGTTCCACGCGCTCGATGACGCCTTCCGCGTCGCCGGTCGGCCGGAAAAGCACGCGGTCGCCTGTAACAACGGGATTCCGCTCATCACGCTGGAGCGTCCGTAGGATTCGCCGCACTGTGCATTCAAACTGCCGGCCATCTTCGGCCTGGACCATTGACGTCAGCCCGACCGCCCGCAGCACTCGGCCGCGCAGACATTCAGACTCATCAACATCCAGCAAGACGGTCGGCTCCTGGTGCTCTTCGTCCCCCACCTCGATGCCAATAACCGTCCGGTGCCGAGTCAGGTCGCCTTTCCCGGACATCCGTTCGATCGCCGGCAAATCGATCTCAGGCGTTTCGCCTCCGTCGGCAAGCTGCTCTTCCAGGACGTGCCGCAGCGCGTGCCGAGCACGCGGTTTTTTCTGGCGGTTCTTGCGAAAAGCCACTCGGAGTTTTTTCTTCTTCTTCCCAGACATGAGTCTTACTGTACCCAAGTTCGATCCGTGTGGGAATACTCGACTCCCGTGTTGGCACGGCTCACGCTGATCGCGCCGGCGGTCTGCTTCGCCGCGGGAAGTCCGAGGCGCCGCGGCTTTTCCTACGAAGATCGGTCACGGATCAGGGCCGTCGTCGGACCGTTCCCCAGAAAACGGGCGGCAAAGGAACGTTTTCAGGTAAAAGCGGCCAGCGTTCAGTTGCAGCGGCAAGGAGCCTCCGCTAAAAGTTTGCGTTCCTTCGCCAAGTTGCGGCGATAGTAGCCCTTTGTTTGTTCACATTGGCGTCTGTCGCCCTGGCGTTTCGCGTAGCTTTCCTAGCTTTCGACTGGCGAAGGGATTCTGCCCGCGCAAAGGGGAGCGCGCCGACCGAGTTCGATCGTCGTCACTGCTTGGAATGAGCAGCAGGAGGTTTGAAAATGCGAAGACGGTTTGTGGTGCTCTCGCTTCTTACAACGGCCATCCTAGCGATGGGCTCAGTGGGCCTTCAGGGCGGGAAGATGGTGAAGCCGGAACCGGAGCGGTACGGCTGGCTGGTCCGGCATCCCGTGATCCTGCGGTTGTTGAAGTATCACAACGAGGAACGGGCTCGCTGGGGCCTGCCGCCGCTGCGACTGGATCCCGAAATGTGCCTGGCAGCTCAGGAGCACGCCGCCTGGATGGCCGAAACCGGGTATTACATGCATAGTGGTCTGCCGTGGGCCGAAATCATCTTCACCGGCCCTCTTTCGGCTCGGGAAGCCGTTGATGGCTGGATCGCGTCGCCCGCTCATCACTCGATCATGCTCAGCGGAACCGAAGCGGGCTTCGGCTATATGGTTCGCGACGGGCAGACCTACTGGGTCGGCGTTTTTCGCTAAACCAGTATAATTGTCGCCCCTGCCGCCCTTGCGCATTTCCCGCATTTATTATTTGTTTTCGATCTTCTCGGCGGGCGGGAAGCTTTGCACTTCATAAGCCATCCAGTCTTGCAGCGACTGGACGTGCGGGACGGGGTTCTGGGAAAGGGCTTCCAGAGCGCGGACCACGGCCAGACAGCCTGGGATGGTCGTCGTGCACGGGACGCCGTAGAGCACCGAGGCGGCCCGGATGCGGCCTTCGTCCGTCCGAGCGCCTTTGCCGCTGGGCGTGTTGAAGATGAACTGAATCTGACCATTGGCCAAGTAGTCGAGCAGGTTCGGTCGGCCTTCCTGGACCTTGCGGATCACTTCAACCTCGATGCCCGCTTCCTCCAGTACGCGCGCGGTTCCCGCGGTGGCGACAATGTGAAAGCCCAGTTGCTTCAGCTTGCGAGCCGGCTCGATAATGGCCTGTTTCTTGTTTTTGGCCATGCTGATGAAGACGGTGCCGCTGGTCGGCAATTCCGCTCCGGCGGCAATCTGGCTTTTGGCAAATGCCATCGGGAACTCGAAGTCGATCCCCATCACCTCTCCCGTCGATCGCATTTCCGGACCGAGGATGATGTCGACTCCGGCGAAGCGGTTGAAGGGGAAGACGCTTTCCTTCACCGACGTATGATGCGGCCAAACCTCATCCGTGATCCCCAGTTCCGCCAGCGAGACGCCGGCCATCAGCTTCGCCGCGATCCGCGCCAACGACCGTCCGGTCGCTTTGGACACGAACGGTACGGTGCGGCTCGCACGCGGGTTCACTTCCAGGATGTAGACTCGAAAACCGCTGGATTCGCAGCCACCCTCCGCGGTCTCCGCCTCCCGCATCCGCTTGACCGCGAACTGAATATTCATCAAGCCTTTGACCTGCAGCTCGCGAGCCAGCTTGTAAGTCGCTTGCTTGATTTCCGCGATCACTTCCGGTTCGAGCGTGTACGGGGGCAGGGCGCAGGCTGAATCGCCCGAATGAACCCCGGCCTCTTCGATGTGCTCCATCACCCCGCCGACCAGTGTCATCTGGCCGTCGGAAATGGCATCGACGTCGACTTCAATGGCGTCTTCGAGAAACTTGTCGATCAGAATCGGCTTGTCGGGCGAGACATCGACGGCCTCGGTGATGTATCGGTCCAGCGATTTCTCGTCGTAGCAGATTTCCATCGCGCGGCCGCCCAGAACATAGCTGGGCCGGACCAAGACAGGGTAGCCGATCCGGGCCGCCACCTGTCGCGCGCCCTCGGCGTCCGTGGCGGTCCCGTTGGGCGGTTGATGCAATCCGAGCTTGCGCAAAATGGCTTGGAAACGTTCGCGATCTTCCGCCGCGTCGATCATGTCCGGGCTGGTGCCGATAATGTTCACGCCGGCAGCCTCCAGCCCGCGGGCTAGGTTCAGCGGAGTCTGCCCGCCGAACTGAACAATAACGCCGTCCGGCTGCATGCGATCACAGATGTTTAAGACGTCTTCGGTCGTGAGCGGTTCGAAAAACAGGACGTCCGAAGTATCGTAGTCGGTCGAAACGGTCTCCGGGTTCGAGTTGACCATGATGCTTTCGATGCCCAGCTCGCGCAATGCAAACGAAGCCTGACAGCAACAGTAGTCGAACTCGATTCCCTGTCCAATGCGGTTCGGTCCGCCCCCCAGGATCATGATGCGTTTCTTGCCCGGCGAACGCGGCGGCGTCTCATCTTCCAGTTCGTAAGTGGAATAATAGTAAGGCGTGTAAGCTTCGAACTCAGCCGCGCACGTATCGACTTGTTTGAACGTGGCGATCACGCCGTGCTGCTTGCGGTATCGCCGTACGTCCATTTCGGTCGTGTTCCACCATTCGGCCAACTGGATGTCGGAGAAGCCGTTTTGTTTGGCTCGACGCAGCAGCTCGGTGCTTACGTTTTCCAACCGATCGATGCTGCGGATCTCTTCCTCGATGTCGATCAACTCACGGATGTTGCTCAAGAACCATGGGTCGATGGCCGTCAGATGATAGACTTCATCGACGCTCATGCCGGCTTTGAATGCATACCGAATATAAAAGACCCGTTCAGAATTCGGCGTCGATAACTTCTGGCGAATCTGCTCATCGCTCGGCTGGTTCGGTGTGCCCCAAAGGTCTTTCTTGCCGCCGCCCAGCCCGAACTGTCCGATCTCCAGCCCTCGCAGCGCCTTTTGCAGTGATTCCTTGAACGTACGGCCGATGGCCATCGTCTCGCCGACTGATTTCATTTGCACCGTCAAAGCAGGATCGGCTTCCGGAAACTTCTCGAAGGTCCATCGGGGAATCTTCGTCACCACGTAATCGATGGTCGGCTCGAAACAAGCCATTGTTTCGCGAGTGATATCGTTGGGGATTTCGTCCAGCCGATAGCCGACCGCCAACTTTGCGGCGATCTTCGCGATGGGGAATCCGGTCGCCTTTGACGCCAGCGCGCTGGAACGGCTCACCCGCGGGTTCATCTCGATGATGACCATCCGCCCGGTCTCAGGATGGATGGCAAACTGAACATTTGAACCACCCGTCTCGACACCGATTTCGCGCATGCAGGCGATCGTGGCGTCGCGCATCCGCTGGTATTCCTTGTCGGTGAGTGTCTGCGCGGGGGCCACAGTGATCGAATCCCCCGTGTGGACGCCCATGGGATCGAAGTTCTCGATGGAGCAGATGATGACGCAGTTGTCGGCGATGTCGCGCATCACCTCCATCTCGAACTCTTTCCAGCCCAGAACCGACTCCTCCAGCAAAACCTCGCCCACCGGAGACAGGCTCAGTCCCCGCCGAACCCGCTCCTCGAACTCTTCCCGGTTATAGACCACACCGCCCCCGGTGCCGCCGAGGGTGAAGCTGGGGCGGACGACCATGGGCAGACCCAACTCGCGCAGCGCTTTCCGGGCTTCCTCCATGCTGTGGACAATAAAGCTTCGGGGAACATCCAGCCCGATGCGCTGCATGGCCTTCTTGAAAGATTCTCGTTCTTCGGCCTTCGCGATGACCTCCTCGTTGGCTCCGATCAACTCGCACCCCAACTGCTTGAGGATGCCCCGGCGAGCCAAATCCATGGCTACGTTCAGGCCGGTCTGCCCCCCCAAAGTGGGCAAGAGGGCGTCCGGGCGTTCTTTCTCGATGATCTTTTGGACGTAAGGCCACGTGATCGGCTCGATGTAGGTCCGGTCCGCCATCTCGGGGTCGGTCATGATCGTGGCCGGATTAGAGTTGACCAGCACGACCTCGTAACCCTCTTCGCGAAGAGCCTTGCACGCTTGCGTCCCGGAATAGTCGAATTCGCAGGCCTGGCCGATCACGATGGGGCCCGAGCCGATGATGAGGATTTTGTGGATGTCGTCGCGACGCGGCACAGTCGAAGTTCCGTCAAAAGAGGTTTGTCATCAGAGATTGATTGAAAGGCAAACCACAGGAAAGGAGCCTGCGTCGGAGAGCGCCACTCGCCTCCCGCTGGCGCGCAGATTGACCCCGTTTGGGTTCGATCGATGGTGTCGCCAGCAAGGGGTCCGCCGCGCAGCCCTGTTCCCAGTGGCCACAAGCGTAGCAAGATGCCCGCCAGTTTCAAGTGAGCCCCGCGTCGGCGCACAAAAGGCGACACGGAGGCGCGACCAGTCAAGGGTTACGGAAGCAGGCCTTCCCGGCCGCCTCCGGCGCCGCGGGCGAGCAGCCTCGCGGCTCAGCCCGGGTGGTGATTATATGTATCCCAGCTCCTCTCCCCGCCAGGTTCGTGTGGCCGAATCCGCGATCAGGGCTTTCCCCTCCGCACGTGCGGGACTCCGACTCGGCTCCCACGCGCGTGCGCCACCCGCATGACCCGTCTGATGCACCTGTTGGTCACAACCGGGTCCGTTTTGCGTGCAAATTTTTCGCATGGCGGCCGAGGGGAGTGGAACCTAGGTTTGGTGAGGCAATTCCGGCGGTCCGGAATTCGCTCCCACGGCAAGCCGTCCCGGACATCGCGGAAACGCGTGAAGCGGTGTCTGGAGGCGATCGGTCCCACCGGCGCGGCTCATGGCCGCGCCGGTGCTGGACCGTCGTGAGCTGCTGTGGGGGGAGCTGGGACCTCCGAAAGTCCCCCTTTGAAGTCGTGGTGCAGTGCGACCGACAACAAAGACGTCGCAGGCCGGCGCGGCGAAGTCTCGCCAGATTTCCTCCTTTCTCGCACGGCCAGCGGATAGGCCGGTGCCCGGATAGCACGATACACCGAGAAGGAAAGTTTCGTGACCAGCATGTCGGATCCAGCAGCGCAAGAAAGCCCAACGCCGTCTCCGCCCGCGGAGAGGAGCCAGACCGTGCTCCTGTTTCGGGTCGGCCCGCTCCGGCTGGGCGTGGAGGCCTGCCACGTGCGGGAAGTGACACGAGAGATCGCCGTGGAGATTCCTTCGCCGAAATCGACGGCCTTCGCAGGTCTGTTGACGCTGAGAGGTCGGACGACGGCCGTCCTGGACATGAACGCGTTGTTGGACGCGCCTCGCGATGCGGCAGGCCGTCGCGGTCGATTGATCTTGCTGCGGCCCCCCATCGCGAGCGAACGGGACGGTTCCGGCGGCGCTAACGGATCGGACGCAAAGAGCTGCCCCGAGCCATCACCGGGCGCGGACGACGGAGATGC
This sequence comes from Planctomycetota bacterium, assembly GCA_013151585.1. GTDB lineage: Bacteria > Planctomycetota > Planctomycetia > Planctomycetales > Planctomycetaceae > JAADHY01. Next base: position 9,911 of record JAADHY010000227.1, on the reverse strand, counting down.
CGATCGGACGACGAGTGAAGACGGACGTCCGAGCTCTGTCTGCCTGCGCGTCGACGCGGTCGAACGCTTATGGCCGGTCGAGCTAGTCGAGGCGGACGTCCAGGCGGCTTCTCTGCTGGGAGGACCGATCCATGCAATCGCTCGGACACCAGACGGCGAGCTGCTAGGGATTGTTGACGTCCACCGCCTTTTGCGAACCGGGGAATGGGTTGCAAAGGAGGAGTGCGGTCGTGGCCACTGAGCTCCTAAGCGAAAGCGATTTTCGATTCTTGCAACGTCTGTTGCGACAGACCTGTGGGCTAATGCTGCCAGAGAAGCGTCGGAGCCAAGTGGCGGACGCCGTGTCGCGTCGGATGGCCGAATTGCAGGTGGCCGAAGTCGGTCAGTACCGGCGTCTGCTGGAGTCTAGCGAGAGGTCTGAGGAGCTGAGGCTTTTGGCGGGACGCTTGACGGTGGGCGAGACTTACTTTTTCCGGCATCCGGATCAGTGGCGTGTCTTGCAGCGGTGCGTGATTCCTTGGATCGTCGCTCAGCGTCAACATGCTGCGGACCGTCGCTTACGACTCTGGTCGGCCGGTTGCTCAACGGGCGAAGAGGCCTACACGTTGGCCATCGTCGCACGGCAGGCCTTGCAGGATGACCCAGGATGGCGGATCGAGGTTTTCGGCACGGACATCAATCAGGCGGCCATCGCCACCGCCAAAGAAGCTTGTTTTTCGGCCCGGTCGTTTCGCGGCGTCCCAGAGGGAATCCGAACGGCCTATTTCGAGAGGACCGACCGCGGCTATCGGCCCATCCCCGAGATCCGCCGGCTTGTGCGCTTTGAGTGCTTGAACTTGCTCGATGATTCGTCCCAGTTGCGAGCGATGGACGTCATCTTTTGCCGAAATGTGCTCATTCATTTCGATCCGGAGAGTGCCCGACGCGTGGTGAGAGGGCTCTATGCGTGCCTGCGTCCGGATGGTTACTTGTTCGTTGGGCAAAGCGAACGGTTGGAACGACGATCGGACGATTTCGCCACAATCCAAGTCGGACGAACATTCTTTTACCGGCCCACGCCAAACCCGAAGACCGCTTGGGGCTGGAAAGGTCGCGGCGCAGATCGCGAGGCTTGCAGCTTCGAAGGCCCGTCCCGTTGGACGGTCGGGCTTCATCCACGGCCCGACGATCAGTCGGCGGAGCCGGGTCGTCGGTCGATCGTCCCGCTGGCAAGCGGCTCGCCGTTAACGACGAACGGTCCGTTGTCGTCGACGAGCCCCGCGCCCTCGACGCCACCGGCATCGTGGACGGCCTGGAAGCTCGGACGCTCCTCCCCCTCGACCCGAAGGCGGCCATGGGCACCGGCGCAACAAGAATGGAACGCCGCGACGGCGTCCCCGTCGGCGACGATCGAGTCGCTGCGGGCGCAGGCGATGGCTCACCTCTGCGCCGACGAATGGGAAGCGGCCGCAGCGGCGCTGGATGACCTGCTTCGACGGGCGCCGGACGATATCCAGGCTCTTTTGGGTCACGCGGTGTTGAGGGCCGGTCAAGGCGATTGTGACGCGGTTGAGCGATCCTGCCGAAGAGTGCTTGCGAAAGACCCATTCTGTGCAGAAGCCCACTATTTGCTGGCGTTGGTTTACGAAACGAAAGGGGACGAGCTGTCCACCCGGAAGGAGCTCGAGAAATCTGTTTATCTGGATCGGCACTTTGCGGCGGCGAGCTTCCGATTGGGATGTTTGCTGGAACAGCTCGGCCGCACCGAAGCGGCTTCGGGAGCCTATCGTTGTGCTTTGGAATCGATCGACCGGGATAGCGAGTGGCGCATCCGGTTGTACTCGGGCGGATTCGAACCAGCCACTTTCCGCCGTCTCTGTGAAGACCGGCTCCGATCGCTCGCGATGCCGCAAGACCGGACGAAGTCTGACCGGCCGAAGCAACGCGACGATATCTGCGTCCCAGAAGGAATCACGGAATGAACTCGGAACTGAGTCGTGAAACAGTTGCATGCCGTCTCTCGTCGCCCCGGCCGCGGGGAGAGGCAGTGCGGTCCGCCGCGCATGGATCGACGGGGCCCGGTCCTTCCGGTGCCGACACCGCCTGTGACCGAATCCGCCGGCGGCTGACGGAACTTCGCCAGGCTTTCGATGAAGAGGTCCGATGGACGCCTCCTATTGATCAGAAGCCTGGAGAGTCTTTTTTGCTCCTGAGTGTCGCAGGCGAGGCGTATGCCTACCCGCTTCGTCGCTTGATGGAAGTGACGCCGCCTCTTGCGATCGTTCCCGTGCCGAACGTTCCCGAAAAAATCCTGGGCATCATGAATTATCGCGGTGAAATTCGGACCGTCATTGACCTTCGGCGAGTTCTCGGGATTCCCGGGGATCCCGACCAAACCAACTGTCGCATCCTCGTGACACGCGACCTCCCCGTCCAGACAGCCCTGCTGGTAGACGAAGTTAATGGAATCGCCGAATGGGCGCAGGACCAACTGGCTCCGGTGCCAGCGACCGTGCCAGACGGTCGGGCCCGATTCCTCACAGGTCGGATCCTCAACAAAGGACGGCCCGTTTTCGTTCTGGACCCGAAGCGACTGGTGACGGAGGAAAGGTAGACGGCAGAAGACAACAGATAGGAGTCAGGAGAAAAGGCGGTTTGATTCAGCGGCTGCGCTCTTCGATTCGCTCAGCGCGTATCATCCGGACTCGTTGGGATTCATTCAGGAGTCGAGAACCATGGCCAAACCAATAAACAGTTTCAATAGGCGGTGGAAAGTCGCTTTGGTCGGCTTTGTTCTGTTCGCGGGTGCCTGGACTTTCTTATCGGTAAAGCTCTATCGCGACCAACGTCAAGTCGTCCATCAACAGTTTGTCGAGCGGGCCCGAAACATTTCCATTGCGGCGGAAAGCGCTCGAGAAAGTCTGAGCCATCAATGGGCGATAGGAGTCCTTCGGGCAGAGACCCTGAAGGATTGGGCGGATGCCGGTGAAATGGAGAAAGTCCTGGAAGCGATCCCCGTCGTTGCCGCGTGGCAGATCGCCGGAGACAAGGCAAAGGAAGCGGGGTGCGAATTGCGAGTTCCCGCCTGGAAACCACGGAATAGTAAGAATGAACCGGATGAGCTCGAAACGCGGGTCTTGCGTCTGTTCCGGCAAGGAGCGGCGGAGGAGTATTGCGAAATCGACGAGGAACGGAATGCGATCCGTTATTTCCGACCGATTCGGGCCACGGCGGAATGTTTGGTTTGCCATGGGCATCCGAGCCGGTCTTCGGAACTTTGGGGGAACACGGAAGGGATCGACGTCACCGGGCATCGCATGGAAGATTGGCGAGTGGGCGACATTCCGGCGGCGTTCGAAGTGATCCAGCCGCTGGATGAAGCAGGCGCCTTGATGGCTCGAAACTTCTGGCAAGCGGTCGTTTTCAGCGTTTTAGGGATGGTGTTGGCTGGAGCAGCGGCCTGTTGGGGCCTGATGCAAATCTTGTCGCGGCGGATGGAGGTGATGGCGAGCGCCGTACGGCGGCTGGCCGAGGGGGATCTGTCAATGAACGCCGCCGAGTTCTGTAGCGGCGACCGATGCTCCGTTGCCGAAGCTCTGAGCGAACTCGTTGCGAAGCTGCGCGAGGTGGTCTCGCAAGCGAAGGCTGTGGCTCGAGGTGATTTCTCGGTTCAGATTCAACCCCGAAGCGATCGCGACGAACTCGGCCAGGCCTTGGCCGAAATGACCGAAAGTCTGCGCAAAGTGACGCGAATCTGTCAGGCGGTCGCGAACGGGGATTATTCGCAAGAAGTTGAGGTGAAGAGCGACGACGACCTGCTCGCGAAAGCCGCTAACCAGATGATTGCCAACTTGCGTCAGATCAGCGAACAGATCAACGCAGCCGGCGTCCGGATGGTCGCCGCCAGCCGCGAACAAGCGGAAGGGGCCAGAAACCAGGCCACGGCCATGGCAGAGATGACCAGCAGTGTGGCGGAACTGGCTGCTTCCGCCAAGCAGGTGTCCGAAAGTGGCGGCACCGTCGCTGAGCAGGCCAGCCTGGCCGCTCAGGAATGCGATGCCGGAACGGCCAGCGTGCAGGAAGCGGTCAAGAGCATCAAAGGGATTCAAGAGCGAGTGGAGCGGATTGCGACGCACATGCTCGAACTGGGCAGCAAGAGCCAGCAGATCACCGGCATCCTGGACATCATCACGGAGCTGTCCGAGCAGACGAACCTCTTGAGCCTGAATGCCAGCATTGAAGCGGCGGGCGCGGGCGAGGCCGGCAAGCGGTTTGCCGTCGTGGCCAGTGAAATCCGTTCTCTGGCCGAACGAGCGACTCAATCGACGACCGAGATTCGAAGCTTGATCGACGAAATCCAGGAAACCACCAACGCCGCCATCATGGCGACAGAGGAAGGGGCGAAGGCGGCCCAGGAAGGTGTCCGCCTGACGATCGAAGTGGAGCGGTCGTTCGAGCAGATCGCGCAGCAGGTGGCTTCCACCGCTCAGTCCGCTAAAGCCATCGAAATGGCCTGCCGGCAGCAAGCCACCGCGATCGAACAAATCGAAGAAACAGTTCGCAGCCTTGATACGGCCGCTCAGCAATCCGAAGAGACCGCTCAAAAGGTCGACATCGAGGCGCAAGCCTTACTCGAATCCGCACGGAAGTTGCGAGCCGATACCCCAACCCATCAAGCCGTGTGACCGATCGGATGAACGACTTCTTGGACATTTTCCGGATAGAAGCCGAAGAGCGTTTGGAACGTCTTACCTCCGGACTGCTCGCGCTGGAACAGTCGCCGGACAATGAAGACCTGGTAACGGACCTGTTTCGCGAGGCGCACAGTCTGAAAGGAGCGGCGGCAGTGACCGGCCTGGAAGACGTGGCTGCCGTCTGTCATCGGATGGAAGACGTTCTGAACCGCATGCGCGACGGCCAAATGCGGACGGAGGCGGACGTGGTCGATACCTTGCTCGCTGCCACGGACGCCGTCCGGACGCTCGTGGAAACCGCCTCCGCTGATCACACCGACCGAGACGAAGCCGGCCAGGCGATCCGGCGATTGGAGGCCGTCTTGAACGGCGGCTTCGATTCGGGCAACGAAACGATGAGCGGAAGCAAACCGCCCGAGCCCGACGGCCGCTCGACGCCTGCCACCTCCGCCGCGGCGGCGTCCGAATCCGCTTCCGATGGCACCGACTCGCGGCCCGTGTCTTCGCACGACGAGTCATCGAACGAGGTGATCGCGACACGCACGGAAGCGGGCAAGGCCGATGAGGAGCAGTCCCCACCGGCGGGAATTCCGGACGACCATTCAACAGACGGCCAGGACCGAACGGCTTCTGTCGAGATGGTCCGCATCCGTGCAGACATCCTGGAATCGCTCGGCAATTTGACCGGCGAACTTCTGACGGCACGATGCCGTCTGCGAGCGCGACAACGGGCGATCCAATCTCTGCACCGTTTGGTACGCGAGATGACGGGTAAACATCGCCGCCGAGCGGATGCTGCGCAAATGCAGAAGCAGCTCGAGGCGCTCCGCGCCGTCGTGCGTGAGCTGCAGGACGACTTTACCGAAGACTTGCGCGTCGTCGATCCGCTGATCGAAATGGTGCACGAGCAGGTGCTCAATGCCCGAATGCTCCCTCTTCGCGTCCTCTTCGACCAATTGCCTCGGTTCGTCCGGGAATGCAGTCGCCACGAAGGCAAGACGGTTGAGCTCTTCGTCGAGGGGCAAGAGACCCGCGTCGATCGACACGTGCTGGAAAAGCTGCGCGATCCCATCATTCATCTGGTGCGGAACGCCATCTCTCACGGAATCGAGCCTGCCGAGGAGCGTCAGGCGTCGGGCAAACCGGCGACGGGACGGGTCCGTCTGATCTCACAGCGGTGCGGCGATCGGATTCGGATCGTGTGTGAGGACGATGGGCGCGGCATCGATCACCGGCAGGTCCTCGAAACGGCACTGGCGCGAGCGCTGATCACGGACGAAGAGGCCCGCCGCCTGACGCCCGATCAGATCAACCGGTTGATCCTGCGACCGGGCTTCTCGACCGCCTCGGTGGTCAGTGATCTGAGCGGCCGAGGCGTGGGAATGGACGTTGTCGCTCGGCACGTGGAAGAGTTGCGAGGGACATTGCAGATCGAATCCGAAGCTGGCCAATTCACTCGTTTCGTGTTGGATGTTCCGGCCACCGTGGCCACACTGGAGGGTCTGCTGGTCGAAGTGAGCGGACACGTTTACGTTCTTCCCACCGCGGCTGTGGTGCGAACCGTTCGCGTCCGATCCTCGGATATTGACCACGCGGCCGGAGGAGCCGTGATGTTTCGCTGGGAAAACCAAGCGTTGCCTCTGCTGGAGTTGGCAACGTTGCTCGGACGCCGGCCCTCTTCGGCCGGCACGACCCAAGCCGCGGTTCGTCCCGCGGTTATCGTTCGCTATCGAGGAGAATCAGTCACGTTGGCTGTCGACCGGCTACTGGGAACTCAGACGGTCGTCGCCAAAGGATTGATCGAGCATGTGGGGCACGTACCGGGCGTCAGCGGTGCCACGGTTTTGGGCTCCGGCGTCCCTGCCCTTATTCTGGAGCCTTCGGAACTGATCGAGCGGCACGACGGGCGTGCCACCCAGCTCGCGCCCTGCGACTCAGAGCCACGGCAGACCACGATCGCTCCTGTTCTGATCGTCGATGATTCTTTGACCACGCGGATGATGGAGAAGGCGATTTTGGAATCGGCCGGTTACGAGGTCGATGTGGCGGCTAACGGGGAAGAAGCCTTTCGGAAACTCGTGCAGCACAACTACAGCCTGGTGATTACTGATGTGGAAATGCCGGGGTGGGACGGGTTCGAGCTGACGCGGCGTCTGCGGGCCCACCCGCGGCTGGCTGAGCTGCCGGTCATCATTGTCACTTCGCTGGGCTCGCCGGACCAGCGCCGGGAAGGACTGGAAGCCGGCGCGAACGCTTACGTCGTCAAGCGTGAGTTTGATCAGCACGAGTTTGTCGAAATGATTGCGAGGTTTGTGGGACGATGACTCGGGTACTCATCGTGGATGACTCCCTATGTACAAGACACGTGGTTGCGGACCGATTGCGAGCATCGGGGCTCGAAGTGGCCGGCGAGGCCGCGGACGGAGCGCAGGCGGTCAGTTTGACCCACCGGTTGCGTCCGGACGTGGTGCTGATGGATGTCCTCATGCCGAAGATGGACGGCTTGGAAGCGACTCGGCGGATCATGGACGAAGTCCCCACTCCTGTCGTGATCTTCTCGGCGTACAAAGACAAGAAGGAAGCTTTCAAGACGTTGGACGCTTTGGCGGCCGGAGCTCTGGAAGTGTGCGCCAAACCGGGTTCGGACGACGAGGACAACCGCGACGCATGGAACACGCTCGTTATGACCATTCGAGCCGCGTCGCAAGTTCCGGTGACGCGGCTGTCTCGAGGAACAAAAACCAAACCGTGCGCGATTTCGGCGCCCAAGTCGTCCGTCGTTCGCTCGAAGGCTCGCGGTCTCGGCCGGCGGATCGTCGTGATCGGAGCATCTACCGGAGGGCCTTCGGCCGTGCGGGAAATCCTCAGTCGGCTTCCGGCCGACTTTCCCGCGCCGGTCTTTGTTGCCGTCCATTGTGGCATGAAACTGAGCTCAACGCTGGCGGAATGGTTGGATCGGTCCTGCGCCCTGCCCGTCCAACAAGCTCGGCACCGTCAACCCTTTCTCGAGACGACGAGTGGCATCTTCACCGCTCCGGCGGGGCACCACCTGCGTCTGACCCGAGGCCGCATGTGGCTCCAGGACGCTCCCAAGAGCGAGGGCTGCAGCCCCTCGGTCAACGAACTGTTCCGCTCGGCCGCAGACGTCTACCGCGATCGCGTAATCGGGGTGTTGCTAACAGGGATGGGCACGGACGGTGCCGAAGGGTTGAAACGCATTCGCGAGCACGGCGGCACGACTCTCGTGCAGGACCACCAGTCGTGCGTAGTCTTCGGAATGCCGTCGGCCGCGATCAGCCTTGGGGCGGCCGAGTACATCGTCCCATTGGCTGACATTCCTCGTCTACTGATTCGACTGGTCAATCAGCCCAAACGCGTATCATCGGGATCATTGGGAACGAATCGATGACTAACTCCACCCATCCAATGGCAAGACTGCTGGTGGTCGACGACAGCCCGACCGTCCGCACGGCTTTGCAGCGGCTTTTCACGGAAAACGGCTACGAAGTTGCTCTCTGCGGAAGCGGACGGGAAGCCCTGACACAGCTCCGCACCCAACCCACTGACGTGGTCATTCTGGACTTGGTCATGGATGACATGCGGGGCGAGCAGGTCTTGCGCGAAATGAAGGCGGAACCGAAGTTGGCGGACATCCCCGTCCTGCTGCTGACGGCCGTCTCCGATCGAGCGGAACTAGTGGCTTGCCTGGATTTGGGAGCAGATGACTTCATTGTCAAACCGTGGGACCGACGGGAACTTCTCGGACGCCTGCGCGCTATGGTCCGGCTGAAGCGTGCCCTCGACGCCGCTCGCACCAGCGCCGCCCGCTCCCAAGCCCTGCTCAACGCGTTGGCCCAAGTGGCACTCTTGATCGACGAGACCGGCTGCGTGTTGAGCGGGAACCAGCGAGCCGCGGAACTGTTCGGAAAATGCCTCGCCGAGCTGCATGGCCGACAGCTCGCCGAATTCTTGCCTCCCTCTCGGCGAGAACAATGGCCACCGCGGATCGAACAAGTACTGACCACCGGAACCCCTCAACGTTTCGAAGAAACGCACCAAGATCGCGTCTTCGACACGTGCCTTTACCCCGTCAAAGAAGATGGGCGCGTGACCGGGTGCGCCATCGTCTCCGACGAAATCACTCAGCGCAAAAAGGCGGAACGCGAACTGGCCGAGTTGAACCGTCGAATGATCGACGCCTCGCGGCAGGCCGGCATCGCCGAGATCGCCACCGACGTTTTGCACAACGTCGGAAACGCCCTGAGCCGCATCAATGTCGCCTCAGGGATGGTCCACGACCAGCTCCGCACCCTGGGAATCGACGATTTCCGCCGAGCCGCCGAACTGATCGAGAAGCATCGCGATCACTTGGCCGAATACTGCACGCAAGACGAACGCGGCCAGCACCTGCCGAACTTCTTGATCGAGCTGAGCCAGCACATGGCCGAACAGGAACAAGCGATTCTGGGCGAGCTCCGGGACCTGCAAGAAGGCGTGCAACGAGTGAACGAAATCGTCGCCGCCCAGCAAGCTCACGCCGGAAACTCCTGCATGATGGAAGAGGTGCGGTTCGAAGACCTGATCGAAGAAGCGATCCGAAACCACCAACAGCGCATCGATCAAAGCGGCATCCAGGTCGAATGCAACTGTGAGCCCTTACCTCCGGCCCGAGCCGACCGGCGAAAAGTCTTGCAGATTCTCACCGAGCTGCTTGGCAACGCCGTTGACGCGTTGTCGAGTGATGACGGCGACCGGCCGAAACGAATCAAGATTCGCCTGTTCCGAGACGACCGCGATCAGGTTTGCATCGAAATCCGCGACAATGGAGTCGGCATCGCTCCGGAAAACCTCTCGCGTGTTTTCTCCCAAAGCTACACGACGAAAGAGAACGCCCAAGGACTAGGACTCCACGATGCCGTGCTGCGAGCGAAAGAACACGGCGGCGAGCTCGTCGCAGAAAGTGACGGTGTCGGAAAAGGCGCAGCGTTCACGTTAAGATTGCCCTTCAAGCCCGCCGACGAATCGGCGCCATCAATCCAGTGAGCCTGCAGTGCATTTGTATCCAGCTCCCGCGTTGAAAATCCCGCCCCCGATCGAAAAGGGGAATCATCTGGCTGGGGCGAAGCCCGCCAACTTCTTGCGAACGTCTCGCGGCCGTTTTCCACTCGAAGCCGGCGGGACCGGCATCGGCCAGAGTCCTGCGTCGCATCGCGGACGAGATCAGATGCACCGACTCTT
>JAADHY010000451.1 GCA_013151585.1 Planctomycetota bacterium | reverse complement strand
AGAAGAAGGTGGAGAACCATATTGCCGGGTTACACCTTGCGTGCGCCTACTTCACCCTCAGCCGCGCCGGGGTTTTCGGATAGGCTCTTAGCCCAGATTGCTCGGACGCCGCAACGAAACAGCCGTGGCTTCTTCTTCGATCGTGAGATCCTGCCAGCAGACGCCTGCCTCGACGGCGGAAATCACTCCGCAGGGCTTCCCGCCCGGCGAGCAGGCTTTGATATCATCCCACCAAGGGTCCAAGTGGTGAGGCTTGCAGACGTAGACGATGTGTCGGACCAAGTCCTCGGCGGTCAGGCCGCACCGGTGGACCAAGTCCATCACGTTCGTGCGGGTCTTGACCGCTTGCTGTTTCGGCTTGCGCTTATAGACCACTTTGCCGTTGCGCCCCATGCTGGCCGTGCCGGAAACTTCCAATCGGGCCACATCGGTTTACGGGCGCGGGCGAACAATGAGCCATAATCGAACGCTTGACTTTGCGTCCGCGGGTCCACGCGGCGGTTAATCAGAGGCACGTCACCGATGGGCTGAACCGCATAGAAGCGCATCACGGCCCGACCGTAACGAGGGATGGCCGGAACACCGGTACTGGCCGGCAACTGCTCGTCGGTCACCTGCTGCTCGCCGAAGTATTTGTGCCGAGCGTCGCGCAGGTCCTGATAGGGTCCCGCATAGTACAGATGCGTGCGGGGCACGTCTTGAATTGAAAAGCCCTCCTGTTCGAGCGCTTTCTGAGCTCGCTCAAACATCCGGTCGCAATGGGCCCGCAGCGTGTTGGCTGACGCTCCGGCGCCCGGAATTCCCGTCACATAGTAGTGCCGAAATCCGCCATATTGCAGTTCCACTCCCCAGACATCCCAGTCGGGATCAACGGCAACGCGGCGCCGCTGAAACGGTGCGCCCGAATGCGGCCGAATCACGTAGGCCTGCAACGCCACCCTCAAGTCGGGATGGACAGGGTTCACCAACAGCACCTCGCGCGGACATTCCTCCGGAACTAAGGCCGGAACGATCTGCTCAACCAGGCGCCGTTGATCTTTCCGAGCTTGGAGATACACATCCAAGGTAACGATATCTTGCAGCGAGGCATCCAATCGCTGGAGCAAGTCATTCAGCCGGTCGAAGGCTTCTTCCAACTGCTTTTGCAAGTCGCCGCTCGCGACCGCGGGCGAGCTTCCGTCGACTCGCGGCGTCGCAACTGCATAAACTTCGCGGACGTTCGGGCCATCAACAACGACCGCCCGCGTCCCGGCCCAAGGCATCGTCTGGTCCAACTCCGGGTCTAACGACTCCGCAAACCGACTGATCGCGCGGGGCCGATACGTGGACCGGTGACAGTTGATGGCCGTAGACATGCAAGACCTCCTTCCTCGGTGATGTTCTCAGCAAACTCTTCGTGCAAACCTCTGGTTCGATCCGGTCGACGGGTTCCGACGAGTATTGACAAGCCCGCAGGTCGCTTTGCCAACGGCCATCCCTGCTCGCCTTCCCAGACGCCCAGCCGCGGCCCGTAACGGCTCGACGCCGGTCGCGGTCCGTCGCCTACTTGTTGATACACGTCAAACCATCTCTCAGTTTCTACTGCTTCCGTTTTGCCGCCGCAACACGATGCAAGCCCCAGCTTGACCGCATCCGCAGGCGGCAAACGGAATGCCACCAAGACGACGTGCTCAGCGTGGTCTTGGATTCCACCCTCGCAGATCACTTTATTTGTTTCTGTCAGAATGTCTCTCTTTACCGCATCAGCCGGTCGACAGACGCCCCCGGCCAGTCGGGCCCACACGCTTCGACCAGACCGACCAGATGCTCATCGCCCGGGGGACCGTTCGAGCATCGTCGACAGCCGTGACCGGCGGTGAGGTCGATACCAAAACGATCGCCAATAGGCACGATCGGTTGCGTACGGATCAATGCGGGCCTCCGGGCCCAAGTCTTTCGGCAGGAACCCAAATCGCTGCATTTCTCGGATGTAGTGCTTGTTCGGCCGAAAACCCGGCATGTCGAATCGCTTCCCCTCTTGCAATCGAGCCGCAGCGGCTCGGATGGCAACAAGAATCTGCTGGTAATCTGGATCGTCCGAGCTGGCGAAGACCTCCTTGCTGCACAAGCCTAACCCGCCAGCTTTTGCAGCCAAGGGGGCTCGCACCAGAATCGACTTTTCCGGCCGCGTCAGGTTGCACAGTGACTGCAAATTGGTCGAAGCCCCAAATCGAACCACCTGCGTCGGCCGGCCGCGTCGGTCACGCACTTTTTTCGCATGACATTGCCCGCACCGACGGTACATCGCACCGATCGGCAATGCCACCGGATACTGACCGCATCCCAGCGCTGCGTAGGTGCCCGCGTAAACGGCACTGGACTCGATCCACAACCGGACCATTTTGCGTTCATGATCGGTCAGGCGGGCACCGTGGTGCGATCCGTCCAAATACTGCATTAACCGGCTGGCCGAGCTGCCAATGGTGCGCGGCGGACGATTTCCATACGGCTGATTGCGTCCGTCCGCGACCAGACCATACTTCGTGATATTCCAATAGGCCACGCTGAAGCCCGGCGTGTGATCTCCCGACAGATCAACTCGGCCTTCATATCGATCCGGGTTGTGACACTCCACGCAGTGCCGATCGAGAATCGGCTGGATGTCTCGCGGAAAATCGAAGACGTCCGGCACGTCGCTGATCGGCTCGATTCGGCTCGGGGAGCGTCGTAACGCAAGCAAATCTTTGGGGAAGGCCGTCACCGTTTGCGATCGCTGTTCGTGACAGCCCACGCAGCCGGTTCGCTCACCGGGCTGCAACGTCACAAAGCTTTGCATGCGCTTGACCGACAAATCGTTTTCGTCCAAAGCGACGAAAAACAGGGACCGCAGCGCAGGAAGCTCCATGTACGCTGAACCGTCCGGCTCGACTGGCACCGTGCCCAGAATGCGAGCCAAAGTAAAGGTGCCGCCGATCGATATGGACTCCATGCCGCCGGAAAAGTGAACGGGCATTGGCAACTGCTCGAGCACGAGCAGCTTCTTGATCTCACCCCGTTTGACCCCGTCCAAATTCCGACCGCGGTAGATGTCCGCCAGAACCAACTGGCCTGTCGGTTGGGAGAGGTCCACCCGGGAGGGGATGACCGGTTCTCTCGGTCGTGGTCGCAACGGTCGTGGTTCGTGGCACTCCATGTGCCTGTCGGTCGGAGGAAGCCGGTAGATGACTTCCCGATTCCCCTGGCCGTCCATGATCAGGATCCCCTCCCGGCTGGCCACGAGGAAGCAATCTTCGGTAATGGCGCATGGGTCTCGGTAAATGGCCGGCCCTCGACTGATCCGCCGGGCGGCCGCCATGACATCCGGCCCCGCTTTCAAATCGACGACCGTCACATGCCCTTGATGCTCCGGCCGTCCATGTCCCGGCGAGAAGGAGACGACGATCTTGTCCGTCCCCGGGATCGGCTTGGCGTCCAACATGGCGATGCCGCCGATTTCGTTCCCGAAAAGAACCATCTGGCCCGTGCCGTCCGGGTTCACTGTCCACAGATGGTGGAAATGAACTTGACTGCGATCGACGTATTCCCACCGCATATACATGACGCGACCGTCCGGCAGCATCCACGGAGTGTTGTCGTGGTCGTTGTTGCTGGAGATCATCCGGATGTGCCGCCCGTTCCCGTCGCAGCGGTAAAGCGTGGCCACGCGCGTGTACCAGCAGTTGACAAAACGGCGGCATCGACTGGAGCAGAACATGATGCCGCCATCCGGCAGGTAGGTCGGCTCAATGTCATCGTCCGGCCCGTCGGTTAACTGACGCAGTCCCGTGCCGTCGATGTTGATCTCATAGAGATGATAAGTCGGCGTCCCGCCTCTGCGGTATGAGAAGAGAATTTTCTTGCCGTCGTAATGGACTTGAGGGTCACGGACGCCTCCCAAGGGATCATCAAGAAGGACTTTCAACTCCCCCGTCCGCAAATTCAACCGACAAAGTCGACCGCCATCGCCATAGCCTCGCAGCACTTGGCCGTCCGGGTACTTCCCGAAATTTCGTTCTGCCGGCGGGCCGTAATCGCAACTGTAATATCCGAAGTTGACGTACCAATGGTCGCGGCCCGAAACGCGAACGGCAAAGACAATCTCTTCCGCGTCAGCCAGAGGGCCGTCGAGCATCTTCTGCAGCAACGGGCCGGGACGCCAACCCGATGGAGCGGATGCCGCTGGCGATCGATGTACCGCGACCGTGGCCAAAACGAAGACGAAGCCAAGCGCGAGCCGAATAGTTCGCGAGGCGGGCCGCTCCATGCTCCAGCTCCTCTGTCGTAGGTGAGTTCGCGAAGACCCGATTATCGACGGCGGGGACAAAAATTGTCGCAAAGGCGGGCTCCATCGGCAGGATATCATCTACTGGATAGCATAGCCGATGCGCATACCCTCTAGCAACGAAACCTAACTAAATTTGTTGGTTTTGGGCCCCATCAGTATTGGATGACCGGGACCGCCCTGTCAACACTCAAACTTTCCCAACCGCCTGATCCACCGTCCGTCACGGCTCGTACCGACTGGCCGCATCCCCCAAGCATCTCTCTGATCTCCAATTCCTCGTCGCCCCAAAACCGGCAAAGTCCGAGCTGGCAAAAAACTCGGCCACAGGAGCTGCGGGGGGAGGGGGAACGAGCCCGCAGCAAAATAAAACATGTGGCCGAACCGGGAACCGCAATCCTTGCGGATGCCCCAAGCACCGACCAACCGATACACTGGGGGCCAAATTTCCCGTCCGTCCGCAATGGGCCCCATCTTTTCAACCCCGTCGGATCCCATAAAGCGCCGACGAAAATTGCCGAGTTTCCCCAAAATCTGGATTGATCAAATTGCCCGTCCGTGCAAGAATCTTAGTGATGATTCCGGCGTCTTCCCTGGCGGGAAAGGACTCCCCGGAGGGCCGGAAAAAACGCTATTCGGAGAGATGACAGAGTGGCCGATTGTGCGGCACTGGAAATGCCGTGTCCTGGGAAACCGGGACCGGGGGTTCGAATCCCCCTCTCTCCGCTTGGGTTTCTTGCAGAAGACGGCAGGTTGCTGCAAGCTCTCGTCAGGAGAGGAATTAACACGAACGGGCTGCAGGGAGGGTTCATCCCCCGGCAGCCCGTTGCTGTTTGATTCTGCGTCGCTTGGTGCGTCCCCCCCAGACGTGGTTTTCTTGGCAGCCTCTTTT
>JAADHY010000689.1 GCA_013151585.1 Planctomycetota bacterium | reverse complement strand
GTCGTGAAGCCGCTTGTGCTCAGCTACGACCACTACTGCCTGCTCAAAAACGGCAGCGATCGGCCGGACTACTTCGAGAACTTGGAGCTGATCCGCGAATATGCACTTCGCAGCGGCGTGCCTCCGTGGAACATCATCCTGGTGACACCGCATCTCGGCTACCGCGACCCCACGGCCGCAGAGATGCGCTGGCAGGTCTACACATCGTTGGCGTACGGTATGAAAGGCATCCTGTACTTCACGTATTGGACGCACCCGTCACTGGCCAAACAGGGCCGAATGGCCATCGTAGATCCGCAAGGCAAACCGACGAAGCGTTACCCCGTTGTCAAGCAGCTCAACGCGGAGATGAAGACACTGGGCAAGCTGCTGTTGAAGCTCAAGTCGACCGGCGTGTATCACACGGGCTCGATCCCACGCGGCGGTCGCCGGCAACTCGGTGACTTGCCGCTTCAACTGCCGGAGAATCAGCCTCTGTTGATCGGCTTTTTCAAGGATGCTCGCGGTGAAAATTACGCGATGATCGTCAACCGCGATCACGACAAGCCCCAGGATGTCCAGGTTCATTTAAAGGGGCATGTGGTCCAAGTCGTCGAAGTGAGCGCAAAGGATGGCACCGAGCGGCCGGTCCCGATCACCGCGAATGAATTCAAACTGTCGCTGGAAGCCGGCGGCGGTCGGCTGTTCCGATTTAAGACGCACTTCGATTACCCCCAGCCGCCCCGACCGTTGACCGAGATTCACTTCGATTTTGAAAAGGACTGCGAAGGGTGGGGCGGCCTGCATTCCATGTCAGCGCCGACGGTCAAGGCGGGCATCTTGCGGAGCAAGATTATCGGTCCGGACCCGTACCTGACTCGTGGCTTTCTCCGCGTCCCACCCAACCGGTACTCGCGGATCGTCGTGCGAATGAGGCTGCCGGCCGGCCAACGCGGCCAGTTCTTCTGGCAGACGGCCGCTGAGCCGGCTTTTCGCGACGACAAATACGTTGACTTTTCGACCGTGGGCGACGACCAGTTCCACGAGTACGTGATCAACGTGGGCACGCACCCGAAGTGGCGTGGCCAGGAAATCCGCGCCATTCGGCTGGACCCGGCCATCGAGGCGGCAACGATCGGGCAGACCGTGGAAATCGATTTCATCCGAGGCGAATAACTCCCTCGCGCCGCGCGCTGGCCGGGTAGCGTCCAAAGTATCCCAGCTCATTGACGGAAGCGGCGTAGCCGGACACAAGCTCGCGAGGACTTATGCGGCGAGCGTGCGACCGATTCGACCGGGAAGTGTCACGCTGTCCGGCCGTCGGCTTGCGATTCGCGGCCGAAGTCCCCGCGATAGTTCATGCGAAAAACCCAGCAACTCAAATGGTAAACCTCGGCCGAAAACACATCCTTGCGTGGTGATGCGAAGCCGCAGAGTGATGCCATGAGTCTGCTGCGGGTCAGGGTGTGTGCCTAGCCATGTCGTTTTGCTCTCTGCTTCTAATCGCCATTCCCCCGTCGCGGAGGCCGTACCGCGCGGGAAGGCGGCGACCGCAGGTTGTCTCTGAGCTCCTTGCGGCTGTGCACGAGAACGATTTACCATTTGAGTCAGCGACATCGGCGGGAGCTACGCCCCCCAACGCGTCAGCGAAAGACGCTGGTTTCTGGATATTTTGTTGCCCGACTCATCATTAACGCAGCAGGTTAGCTTTGCAGAAGTTTTTCGATAAGCCATGTCGTTGCCGGCGTATTATGGGGCGCGGTCGGAACTCGTTCGCTGAGTCATTTTCTGAGGAGCCGCTCAGTCATTCCCCGATCAGCTTGAAGAACTCGTCCTCGCTGAGTACTCGGACGCCGAGTTGTTGCGCCTTCGCCAGTTTGCTGCCGGGGTTCTCTCCCGCGACAACGAAGTCCGTCTTGCGCGAAACGCTGCTGGCCGGCTTGCCCCCGTGGCGGTGAATCAGTTCATTTACCTCGTCGCGCGTCAGCCGGCTGAGCGTTCCGGTGACGACAACAGTCTTGCCCTCCAACTTCCGTTCCCGCGCCGGTGGGTGAGCTGCGGGCGCTTCGCCCATGTTGACCCCCAGCTCCGCGAGCTGCGTGATGATCCGCTGGCCGTATTCCGAGTGTAAGAAGCTGTAGATCGAGTGAGCGATGATCGGGCCGATTTCTTCCACGTCAGCCAAAGCCTGCTCGCTTTGCCGACACAGGTTCTCCATCGTCCCGAATCGTTCCGCCAAGATTTGGGCCGTGCGAGCGCCGACATGCCGAATGGCCAAGCCGTTCAATAGTCGCCAAAGCGGGCGCTTCTTGGACGCTTCGATCGCCGCCAGCAAATTATCGACCGATTTCTCGCCCATCCGTTCCAAAGCGATCAGCTTCTCGCGATGATCCTTCAGCCGATAGATGTCCGGCAATTCTTTCAGCAGGCCCGCATCGATCAGTTGTTCGATCACTTTGATCCCCAGGCCTTCGATGTCCATAGCCGAACGCGACGCGAAAAACCGGACCGTCTCACGGAATTGAGCTGGGCAGTTCGGATTGGGGCATCGGATGTACACGCCGCCTTCGTCCTGCACGACCTCGGTCTTGCATTCCGGGCATTTCTTCGGAAACCGAAACGGGCGCTCCGAGCCGTCCCGCCGGTGTTCTTCGACGCGCACGACGTGCGGGATGATCTTGCCCGCCTTTTCGACCACGACCCAATCGCCAATCCGGATGCCCAGACGACGGACTTCGTCGCGGTTGTGTAAAGTGGAACGCGAGACGGTCGTACCGGCAATTTCGACCGGTTCCAAAATCGCCACGGGCGTCAGCGTTCCTGATTTGCCCACTTGCACGACGATGTCGTTGACGCGGGTCACCGCCTCGTACCGTTCCCACTTGTAAGCGATCAGCCAACGAGGGCTCTTGCTGGTTTGGCCCAGTCGCTCGCGCAGATCCAGCCGGTTGACTTTGAAAACAAGCCCGTCGACTTCAAAGTCCAGTGCGTGCAGGTTCTCCATCATCTCGTGAGCGGTTTCTACAGCCGCCGCCATCGATTCGGCCAGTTGCACGTTCGGCGTGGTCGGAACGCCCATTTCCCGCAGGGCGTGTAAGTATTCCATATGGGTCTGATAATCGGCTCCCTCGCTGTATCCCATGCTGTGCCCCATGAAACGCAGCTTGCGAGCAGCGCAGATGCGCGGGTCGAGCAGTTTCAAAGTGCCGGCCGTCGCGTTCCGCGGATTGGCAAACGGCTGCTCGCCTTTTCGTTCTTGCTCGGCCTTCAGACGGGCGAAATCCGAGTTGGCCATATAGGCCTCGCCACGGATTTCCAGAACGGCGGGAACAGCATCTCCCGCCAACCGGAGCGGGACTCCGCGAAGCGTGCGCGCATTGTGGGTGATGTCGTCGCCGACCCGTCCGTCGCCCCGCGTGACTCCGCGAACCAGCCGCCCCTTTTCGTACCAAAGCGCCAGAGCGACGCCGTCCACTTTGTATTCGATCGCGTACTCGACTTGTGTCCGTCCTCCGAGCAGTTTTCGCACCCGGGCGTCGAATTCGAAAAGAGCCCGTTCATCGTAAACGTTGTCGATCGACAGCATCGGAACGCGATGTCGGATCGTCTCGAACCCTTCGATTGGCTCGCCGCCCACTTTGTGCGTTGGGCTGTCCGGGGAGTCGTACTGAGGATACTTCCG
>JAADHY010000692.1 GCA_013151585.1 Planctomycetota bacterium | reverse complement strand
CCACCGCCGATTCGGATCGTCAGACGGCTCAAGCGGCCGTCTTCACGCTTGGCACAATCTCGTCAAAACGGGCTCGAACGGCGCTGAAAACCTTGTCCGAAGACCCGCAACATCCTCTGCGCGTTTGGATCGCGGTGGCCATGCACCGACAAGGACAGCCGGGGACGGCCTCTCGCTTTCAAAAGTTGTTGCAAGACAAGGACGTGACGATCCGTCGTCAGGCCGTGGACGCACTGGCCACGTTGGAGAAGTTCGACCCGACTGATCTGCTCATCAAAGCCTTGGAGGACCAGGACGGTTTGGTCCGGCGCACGGCCACAACGGCGCTCGGCAATAGCTCTAATCCAAAAGCCAAAAAGGCAGTGAAAAACTACTTGCGGCGCAAGGTGGACGAACTGCTGCCATTGCTGACCGGTTCGGACCGTCGGAAACAGTACGAAGCGCGAAAGAAGCTGCAAATGTTGGGGCCGCCAGCCGCGCCACTGCTGTTGGACCAATTGGAAAAGACTTCCAGTCCAACCAGCCGGACGCTGGCGTACATGATCGGCGGGATGCGCAACGCAGAGGTGCTGCCTCGGGTCGTGGCGACCTTGCGGCAGCCCAATCTGCCGAAAGATCGACGCACTACGTTTGAACTGGTGCTGCTAGGGATGGGCGAAGAGGCGGCGGAGGCGGCGACCGAGTTGCTGGCGGACGGTTCCGACGCGGTGCGAGAGAGCGGAGCGCGCGTGTTGGCGCGGGTAGGCGGGGAAGCCGCCGCTGATAAGCTCAAAGCGGCTTTGAAAGATAAATCGCCAAAGGTGCGCGCGTACGCGGCGATGGGCCTCTCGGCGAAGCAAGACCCCGAGGCCCTGAAGGTTCTTGAGGAAGCCATGCGGTCACGTGACGCGGAGGTGCGCAACGTGGCTCTGTCAGCCCTCGCTCGTTACGACAGCCAGACGGTTCTCCCGTTGGTGCGTCCTCTCGTCGAAACGGCGGACACCGCAACGGCCCAAAACCTACTGTTCGTGCTCAGCAACTTCCGGGAAGCGGAAGCGACCGAAGGGATCGTTCGGTTGACCCAAAAGCATCCTTCATTGGCCAACTTCAGCATTTATTCGCTGCGACGGCAGGGGACACCTGCGGCCGCCCAGGCACTCGGCCGATTGCTCGACCACAAAGACCGCCGCGTCCAGCAAGCTGCCCGCGCAGCCCTTCAGCGGATGCCGCTGCCCGAAGCAAGGGAAATCCTCAAGCGGGCAGAACAGAAAAAAGCTGCCGAGAAGACAACGGCGCCCAAAATTGCACCGAAAAGGGCGAAATGACAACTTTCGCCCATGGTCCCCAATGGCTCACGATGCCGTAAAGACGTCGGCAGCGGGTGTGAACCGTGGGGCCATCGGCGAGAGCGCTGTTGGGGTCGTCACTCGGGTCAGATCCTTCGTTACGGATGAGTTCCGTCGCGGCATGTGGTCACGCTACAAGGCGGACTGCTCCTCGTGCCTTGTCAAAACGAAAAAGTGGGATCACACGAGGTTGTGGTGCAGGCGTCTCGCCTGCAACCGGCGGCCGGGACGGCCGCACCACAATGCAATCCTAACTTTCTGCCGTGACAGAGCACTCGGCAGTTGTTGCGGACAAGTTGTGCGACTCATCGGCTCCGACCGCGGTCGCGGATCGACAGGCATTCCGCTTCCAGTTTGGCAGCTAACTGGCGATGTTGGTCGATCACATTCGTTTGCTCGCGGATGTCGTCGCGGAGGTCGAAAAGCTGGTAGGGCCGGTGAAAGAGTCTGCCTTTTGGTTTCTCGCGGCCTCCGGATCCGTTCCCGAGAACTAATTTCCAAACGCCGTCACGGATCGCAAACATGCCGGCCACAGAGTGGTGAATTACCGGCGGACGCAGCGATTCGGGCTTCTGGCCCAACAAGTGCGGCAAGAAGCTGAAGCTATCCGGAGCCGCACCATCGGGAACTTCGCAGTCGAGCAGATCGGCCAAAGTGGCGAAGAAGTCCGTCAAACAGATCGTGCTGTCGCAACGACTTCCCGGACGAACCTTCCCCGGCCAGCGGACGAAAAACGGAACCCGATGCCCCGCTTCCCAAATGTCTGCTTTCGTCCCGCGAAAAACAAAATTGGCTGTGTGATGGTCAGACCGGAATGCCTGAATCGAAGGATCGGACACGTGATCTGGTGCGTCCGGATCGTCCAGCCGATACATGTAGGAACCGTTGTCGCTGGTGTAGATCACGATCGTTCGATCGGCCACCCCCGACTCATCCAGCGTTTTCAGCACCTGCCCGACCGTCCAATCCACTTGAAAGACAAAATCACCGTAAGGGCCCAGCGAAGTCTTGCCACGAAAACGCGGATGCGGCCAGACGGGCTTGTGCGGAGCCGTCAGAGCAAGATACAAGAAGAAAGGCCGGCTACGCTTCGCGGCGTGCCGCCGGATGAATCCTTGAGCCTGTGCCAACAAGTGGTCAAGACAGTCTTCGAAGACGAAGTCCTCCGCCCGCGGTCCGCGACGCACGAATCGCGGAAACCGCAACGCCGGCTGCCGATGAGTCGGCGGCTGAGTCACCCGGCCATTCTTCACGTAAACGTACGGCGGAAAATCGAGCGAGGCGGGAATGACATAGGAGAAATCGAAGCCGAGTTTCTCGGGGCCATAATCGATCGGCTGTGTGAAGTCCCACTCCCCGGAAGCCGTCCGAGCAAACCCGAGTCCCAGATGCCACTTCCCGACCGCACCGCAGGTGTAACCGTGCTGGGCCAGAAAAGACGCCACCGTGGGGCGGTCTCGCTCGATCAAAGGCGTTCCATACCCGTTTAGCACTCCGGACTTCAAGCGACTTCGCCAACAATAGCGGCCTGTCAGCAGCCCGTATCGGGTCGGTGTGCAGACGGACGAAGGCGTATGGGCGTCAGTGAAGGTCATGCCGGAGGCGGCCAGAGCGTCCAAATGAGGAGTGGGAATTGTTGAGTTCGGATTCAACGCCCGGACATCGCCGTAGCCCATGTCGTCGGCCAGAATGAATACAATGTTCGGCGGCTGTTCCGCGGCGTGAGAGGCACCGCGAGCGGCTCCGCCGCAAACCGTCAACACAAACAGGCCGAAAAGAGGGAACGGGCCACGCATCGATCGCGTCAGATTCATCAGGGATGCCTTTCGTCGTAGGTCCAGGAGCAACAGTTCCGGCTGAGATTCCCGCGTCCAGCCGGCTGCGGTCCAGCCGAGAAGCGCTCGGGATCACCAGGGGTTCGAAATGGAACGAGGGTGGGAAGTCCGCCAGCGGGATGTTCGCGGCTGAGGCTCAAAGCCGTGCCGTCGCGGAGGGCTTGCGGTACGTGACCAATGCCCATCTAAGCGCAGAGCGCAGATGGGCTCTGCAACGCTCGCGCACTGCCGATCTTACGCGCCAATGATGCCAGTGGCAACCAAGCTTGAGTTCGCGTCCGCCAAGGGTTGCTTTCCTGCCGTCGTCGCAAAAGGTAAGATAAGGCGGATAGGCCAGTCCAAACTTCGTGCGCCCTGTGTGCGGCGCGATCAACTGAAACAGTTCGAGTACAATGCCATACGAACTCGATGACACTCTGGCGGCGAAGCGAGATGCTTTGCTCAAAATTCTGGCGGGCTACGGCCGGGTCGCTGTGGCGTTTTCCGCCGGGTTTGGCGAAAGCTGCGCAGTTGGCTTGCGGCGAGAAGGCCGTGGCTGTGACTTCGGTCACGCCGGCTTTGGCCTCGGGCGAAAAAGAGCAGGCCGAACAATTGGCTCGATTGATCGGCATCCGGCATCTGTTCGTTCAGTCGGCCGAATTCGAGAATCCGGACTATTTGAAAAACTCGTTCGACCGGTGCTACTACTGTAAGAGCGAGCTGTACACGGAGCTGAAACGACTGGCCCCGGAGCTGGGCGTGGACGTGATCGTCAACGGAGCGAACGTGGACGATCAGGGCGACTACCGGCCCGGCATGAACGCGGCCGAGGAGTTTGCCGTGCGGAGCCCGCTGATCGAAGCCGGGTTGACCAAAGCCGAAGTCCGCCAGTTGGCTCGGCATTGGGAGCTGCCGATTTGGGACAAGCCGGCCTCGCCGTGTTTGGCCAGTCGGATCGCCTACGGCGTGGAGGTGACGCCGGAGCGGGTGCGCCGGGTCGATCAGGCGGAACAGTTCTTGAAGCAGCAACTGGGCCTCCGCGAGCTGCGCGTGCGGCATGAAGCAAACGAATTGGCTCGGATCGAGGTCCCGCTCGAGGCGCTGCCGCAACTTCTCGACGGTGAGCTCCGCCAACGCGTGACCGAGCATCTTCGCTCGCTCGGTTTCAAATACATCACGGTCGACCTGGAAGGCTTCCGCTCCGGCAGCCTGAACGCCGTCGTACCGGTCGAAAATCTTCAGACATTCGGCACGTGACGGGTCGACAGGCCTTATCGTTTGGCGGCTTCGGCGAGGCGCTGCACAAAGGCGGTGTGCTCGGGATCTTGCGGCCTGCGATTGAGGGTAGCCAAGACGGTCTGAAGGTCTCCTCGCAAAAGGGCGTCTGCATCCAGCCAGAGTCCGGGAAATACCTCGCTTTTCAAGAGACGGTCGTCCGCCGGGGCCAGCCGATCGTAGTTCCCTTCTCTCAGGATGAACCAGTCGATTTCCCGATCCAGGACTCGCCAGACGACATACTCGCGCCCCCGCTGCGCCGTTAAAGGTGCCGCTTGGTATGCAGGTCGAAGCTGACGCTGCTCGAGGTGATCTCGGCGATCAATTCGGGCGGCCCTTCGATGTAGTCGTCGTCGCTGATCCGGGTCTGACCGCCGCAATGGGCTTCGATTCGCAGCAGAGCGTCCGGCTGAGGCTTGTCGTCTTTCTCGAGCCGCACGGTCGTGCCGGTGATTGCAGCCACCTCCGCAGTCTCCAATTCATAATGGAGGAGCCAATGGACCAACCGAATTTCCCGGCGCCGATGATGACCGTATCCAAGCGGTGATGGCATGCAGGCAGCCCCCTCGATGAGCTCGGCCTTTTTCTGGTCGGGCATGGCATCGTACCGGCGTTCAAATTCCGCGGCCGCCAGTCGATCGCTGAGCTCCAAGGCCGCTACCGACGCCATGCCGGCCGGGGCCACTGCCTGCCATTCAGAAGTCGGCGGATTTCGGAGTGCGCGGGAAGGGGATGCA
>JAADHY010000587.1 GCA_013151585.1 Planctomycetota bacterium | reverse complement strand
AGGAACCGGCCCAACTGGAACGAGCCCAAAAGATACGTGATGTAGTTGGCTCCGATCTGACGGGCCTGGTCCGGCACGACTCGCAAGCCTCGCGGATGCACATGACCGTCCCAGCCGCAGGTCAGGTCGGCGGGCGAGTGGATCACGGCCAACCGGCAGCCCACGTAGATGCCCTCCGTGCAGGGCCGCTCGGCGTACCGCGTGCCATCGGACCGCTGGTAGGTAAAGTCGTTGAGCTGGTAGTAGGCGCCGAAGAGCGGATCGTCCGGCTCCAAAGGCTGCAGCGGCTTGCCCGGCAGGAGCGAACCGATTTGCTCGTGGAATGAGTCGTTGAAGTCTTTCCAGCCGCAGCAGGCATCGCCGATGATGGTGCCGCCGTCCAGGACGTACCGCGCCAAAGGCTGACGAAGCGATTCGGGCAGGCGCATGGCCTCGTGACCGGTCAACAAGATCGCCGGGATTTCCCGCGGGTCAAACGAAAAGTGGGCGAAGTCGCCTTCGACGGGGCGATAGCGGATGCCGAGCTTCTGGTTCAGCCATCGCAGCAAGCTGTCGATGTCGCCCGGATCGGTCATCCAGTCGCGGTAGGCGACACGTTTGCCGTCGACGGTTCGGAAGCGGGTCTTGCCGAGAGCCATCTTGGCGACCAGCGCGGGCGGAGCGGGCGGACGTTTGCGTTCGGTGCGACGCAGCGGCGTCACGGGCAAAGGCAGCGGCGGAAATGATTCGCCCGCTTTGCGGCGATGGGGCTTGGCTTTTTTCGGAGGGCCGCAGGTGATGGGGCCGGAGTTCTCGGCGGCCAGCAAAAGCATCTCGGGTGTGAGCCCCGTGCCCAGCCCCGTCAGGATCGCTCCGTCGCGAGCAACACGTTCCACAAAGCGACGGCGAGTCATTTCGTCCCGGTCGTGATCGCTGTGCCTCGACATAGCGTAGCCCTCCGAAACGCGGAATCGGCAATGAACCTTGAGCCCCCATTCATCACCTTCTCGGTTGGGGACGCTCGGCATCCGCACGGCCAACAAACGGCGCAAAAGCACCGCGTGCGTCCGCTTCTCGCACTTTTGGCGCCGATCCGAGCAACGCCCAAAAACGGCCGTTGTGACGACATGACCCGCATTGTTATTGTTCCATCTTGTTGGGACGTTGTCCAGACGCAATCCCGAAAGCGACTGACCGGCCGAGACTTACACGGTGAGATGCTGGACAGGCCTGTGTGGAGATTCGGACGTCCCAACCGATGGGCCGCGGCCAGCTCCTAATGCCGTGATTACGATCTTTTTCCGAGCGGTTGCATTTATTCCGTTGTAAGACGAACATCATGGTTGGCGTACAAGATGTTCTGAACCGGTCCGGAGCGTACGGTCTGACGCCGGTCGCGCCGGGCGGGCGAGAAGCGATCCGAAAAATGACCCTGATCGTGATGTGGAAAAGGAGGACTGATGATGGCCACCCAGACGCGAAGGCAATTCCTCGGAACGACGGCCGCGGCAGCGGCTGGCTGGGCGGGAGGCAAGCTGTATGCGGCCGGCGCTTCGGCAAAGCCCGGGCCCAACGACACGATCAACCTGGCTCTGATTGGATGTGGGGCGCGCGGAGCTGGTCAGGTCATGCCCAGTTTCATGCGGCTTCCCGGCGTGCGGATGGTTGCCGTCTGTGACGTCAATTCCAAACGGCTCGCTCAAGCTCGTGAAAAGGCCGGCGGCAGCAAGGTGGCGGCCTATCACGATTTCCGAAAACTTTTGGAAGACAAGTCAATCGATGCAGTGATCGTCGCGACTCAAGCTCATTGGCACGTGTTGATTACAATCGCTGCTTGCCAGGCCGGAAAGGACGTCTACGTTGAAAAGCCACTCGGCAATTGCATCGGCGAGGGACGGTACGCCATCCAGGCGGCGAAGAAGTACAATCGCATCGTGCAGATCGGGACTCAGCAGCGCAGTCAGGAGCATTACCGGAAAGCGGTTGAGATTATCCAATCGGGACAGCTCGGCG
Source organism: Planctomycetota bacterium (assembly GCA_013151585.1). GTDB lineage: Bacteria > Planctomycetota > Planctomycetia > Planctomycetales > Planctomycetaceae > JAADHY01. The sequence goes on along the minus strand of JAADHY010000587.1, from coordinate 4,403 downwards.
AGATTTCCGAGGTCAAAGTCTGGGACTACGAGAATTGGTGGCCGGGACGAGGCTTTCCCGCCGATTGCGATCCGCCGCCGGAGCTGGATTGGGATTTCTACGTCGGGCCCGCTCCCTTCCGACGCTACAACCCCAACATTTACTTCAACTACGGATATGACTGGTTCAAGCTGTCAGGAGCCGGTCACCAGGTCGCTTGGGGTGTGCACCATTTCGACATCGTCTTGTGGGCGATGGGAGTGAACTGGCCGGTGCGCGTCGCGGCGTTCGGAGGCAATTATGCCTTCCAGGACAACCGCGAATGGCCGAACACGCTGGACGGGATTGCCGAGTTCGGTCCGGGGCCGGTGGCCAAACACGGTTTTGTGTTGCAGTACACGATGCGGATCGGCTGCCGGCGGGTGAAGCGATCTCACGGCAAGTGCTTTTACGGCTCGGATGCAACGATGTTACTGGACCGCAGCCGATTCTCCATTGTCAAAGAAATCCACGGGCGCAAGAAGCCTGTCGCCGAAGGGCATTTGATCAACCCCGAAGAAGAAGTTTTGCCGGCGGACGATCGCTTCCGGCACAGTGAGGTTTTCTTGCAGAACATCCGCGAGCGAAAGCAGCCTTTCGCGAACTTGGAGACTGGCCACTACGCGACCAACATCGGTCACCTGTTCAACATCTCGTGGGAAGTCGGCCGCTCGATTCAATGGGACGGTGAAAAAGACCAAGTGGTCGGTGATGAGGAAGCCAACGCCCTGGTCATGAAGCCGTACCGGGCACCCTGGAAGCTGGAGGTGTAGGTCCGATTCGGCCGACGGTAGCGGGGCTTGAGCCGGGACGGTGATACGTCGGCCGTCCCGGCTCGTCCGCGGATGCGCAAAGGGGCCACGAGCGCACTATCCGGAGACGCCGATGCGCGCATTCAAGTGCCGCTCGCCTGCGGGCGCGGGGCCGTTCGCGGTCCTCGTGACGGAGTGGCCGGCTCCGTGCCGCCTTCGCTAAGCGCTCGGATAAAGCTTCGTCAGTACGAACTCATTGTGGTTCGTGACTTCGGCACACGTCCAGCGGCCGTTGGCGACGCGGATCATCATATCCCACAACAGATCGCCGGCCTGGTCCAGCGTGAGTTTCCGCTGGAGCAGACCAGAGACGTCCACGTCGATATGTTCCCGCATCAGCTCGGCCGTCTTCGGGTTCGCCGTGATCTTAATCACCGGCTCGATGGGATGGCCGATCACGTTACCCTGTCCGGTGGGGAAAAAGTGGCAGACGAATCCAGCCGCCGCCCAAAGCGTCACGGCTTCGGCGGCCGCGGATGAGGTGTCCATGTACCACAGGCCTTTCCCTTTCGGCATCTCGGCCGGCTCCAGACAGCCGACGAACTTGCACTTCTTGCCGATCTTTTGGAGGTTGCCCAGGGCCTTCTCTTCAATGGTTGTCAGACCGCCACGAATGTTGCCCTTTGTCGGCTGGGAACCGAGCAGGTCGGCGCCTTTCGATTTCACCAGCTCCTGATAGCGATTGAACATCCGCATGTAGTCCTCGGCCGCCTTTTTGTTGGCGGCCCGTTTCACGCAGATGTGCTCCGCTCCGGTCAGCTCCGTCGTCTCGCCGAAGCTCATCGTGCAGCCCAAAGACCGGTCGAAGACGTTGCCGACCGTCGGGTTGGAAGCCAAACCGGACGTTGTGTCCGACTCGCCGCACTTGGTCGACACCCAAAGGTCGCGAATGTGACACCGCTCGCGCTTCTGTTCGCTGGCCCACAGTTTGTACTCCCAGGCTTTCCAAGAAGCCTGACGCACGCACTCGAACTGGCCTTTCAGCTCGATCGAAAAACCGGCCACCTTCGTCCGTCCCAGCGCCCGGACGCCTTCGACGACGCGGTTGGTCCATTCGTCTTCGATGCCGATCACCACGCAGGCCGCCACGTTCGGGTTGGCACAGGTGCCAATGATCGTTCGGAAGAACAGCTCCAAGTCCTCACCGAACTGCAATCGGCCGTACGCATGCGGGATGGCCTTTGTCCCCTGGACATGGGCAGCCACCGCCTCGGCCGCCGCATTGGAAATGTCGTCCAAAGGCATGATCACCACATGGTTGCGGATGCCGACCCGTCCGTTCTCCCGGCGGTAGCCCATGAAATATTTGTCGAGCTGCAGGCCCGTCTGTTTGCTGCCATTTCGCTTTGCCATCGTCTTACCACCTCGCCGTTTTCAGATTGTGAGTGTGAACGTGCTGGCCCTTCTTGATCGGTTTGGTCGCCACGCCGATGGACTCACCGTACTTGATCACCGGCTGGCCTTTCGGAATGTCGACCAGCGCGATTTTGTGACCGAGCGGAATGTCCTGAGCCGCTTTGGTGCGGATTGTCTTGTCACTCGTCATGTTCCAGCCAGTCAGCGACTGGCCCTTCTTCACGTCGACGGTCATGACGCCGACCGTGTCGTCGGCTTCGTGGACGATGAAATGGATCATCGTGGAGTCTCCTCTCTGTCGGACGCGTCATTTCTAGAGATGCTCTCGACGTCGGCCTTGACGTTAACCACGCTGGGCAACAATCGCCCGGCGGTAGGTGGCTCGCCTCATCACGGCTCAACCCGTCGCGTGTGAACGCCACCAACGCACGATCGAGCCGGCGCCGCGAAGCTATGAAACGTACTGACTTGCCCACGCAGATGCAAGTGCCCAAACGCGTTCCGGGCACCTCGCGCGCACGACGGGGTTTGCATGGCTGCACGGGGCCACTCGGAGGTCAGCGTGTGAAATGAAGTCCCTTCTCCTCCCGTCCGGGGGAGAAGGGGCCCGAAGGGTGGATGAGGGGGATGAGGGAGCCCACTGGCTCGGGTAGGGGTAGAGATCTCGGGAAGGGCCCCGCTCGACCCGGGCTACCCCGACGGAGTGAACGCAACGCGCTAGCGTGCGGTTTTCAGCTCGCAAACGCGAAGCACCAAAGGCTAACGTCTCTCCTGCTTACTGCATCGGAGGCTAGCGCCTTCCGCTTACTGTTACTGTTTGACAGCGATGGGAGAGGCCTCACCGGGCTCGCTGCGCGAGCCACCGTCTCCCGCACGCGGGAGAGGGGACCGGTCTACTGCGGCCGGATGTCGAAATCAGAAAGTGCGTCGTGCGCCCGGCATCGCCCGAAAAGCCGGGCAGGAGCAGGTCGACAAAGCCTCGGCGCTCATCGGTTCGCGGTGATTCCGGCGACGAACGCGTACTGGCCAGCCCGGCCGGATGACTTTCGCTTCGGTGTCAGGTATTCTGAGTCAGGCATGCTGAACGGCGAGACGTGGTGTGTGAGCGGGTAGGAAACGTGTCGATCTTCACCTCAATTCGGAGGCCCTGACCATGCTTGGGCGTTGCCGCATTATCGGGCAGCTTGTGCTGGTTCTCGTGGGGGCTGCGGGCGTTTCGCAAGCGGCTGAGACAGGCCGGAGGGTGATTTTGCTGGACGGCACGTGGCAGATCGCGCAGGGGACGAAAGATCGAATTCCCGAGGCGTTTCACCGGACCGTTCCCGTGCCGGGTCTGGTCGATCTGGCTCAGCCGCCCTTCCGGCTGGTCGGGTTTGAAGAGGGCAACAAGATTCGGGAAGCGTTCTGGTATCGGCGTACGTTCCAGATCGACGGTCCCGTGCCCGATGTGGCCGTGCTGAAGATCAACAAGGCGAAATACGGCACGCGGGTGTACTTGAACGGCCAGCTTGTCGGCGATCACCTGCCGTGTTTCACACCGGCCGTGTTGGATGTGAGGAAGTATTTGCTGGGCAACGGCCGGCCGAACGAACTGATCATCCGCGTCGGCGCGTACCGCACGTCGGTGCCGAGGACTATCCCCGACGGTTGGGACTTCGAAAAGTACCGGTATATCCCGGGTATCTACGATTCGGTGCAACTGATCCTGTCCGGCACGCCGCACGTGGTGCGCGTGCAGACGGTGCCGGACATCGAACACGGCCAAGTGCGCGTCGTGGCGGAAATCGCCAACGCCGGCGCGGCCAAGGACGTGAAAGTCCGCTTTCGGGTTTACGAGGCCGTCGGTGGCCGACTGATGGGCGACGCCGAGAGCTCGGTGGTTCGAATCGGCGCAGGCGTCGCCAAGACCATCGATACGACCGTGCCGATCCGGAATTGTCGGCTCTGGTCGCCATCAGATCCGTTCCTGTATCGGCTCGAAGTCTCCACCGGTGCTGACACGCTTTCCACACGGTTCGGCATGCGCACGTTTCGGTTCGATCCGAAAACGCGGCGGGCAATCCTGAACGGGAAGCCGTATCCGCTGCGGGGCACAAACGTGTGCGTCTACCGCTTTTTCGAAGACGACGCGCGCGGAGACCTGCCGTGGCGAAAGGACTGGGTGCGAGGGCTGCATCAGAAGTTCCGTTCGATGCACTGGGAAGCGATCCGGTACTG
>JAADHY010000741.1 GCA_013151585.1 Planctomycetota bacterium | reverse complement strand
AAGATTTCCCGACTTGGCCCCATGTCGACGATCCGCCGGCAACGGGAAGCAAACGGCGAGAGCAGCAGAAACTTATGAACACGTTCGATCGCTACTTGATCCGCCGATTCGCTCACGTCTACTTCGTGGCCTTTCTGACCACGTTTGGGCTGTTCGTAGTCATCGATGCGTTCACGAACATCGACGGATTCCAGGAGCGGAACGCGGGCGAAGGGTACCTGATGTTGTTCGCTCGGATGGGCCACTACTACTCCTACCAGGCGTCCCCCTTTTTCGACATGGCTGGGCCCATCCTGATCGTCATTTCGGCGATGGTCGTCTTCGCCATGCTCCAGAAAAACAGCGAAGTGCACCCGATCCTTTCCGCAGGGATTCCCACCTATCGGCTGGCCGTACCGCTGCTGATCGCCGCGTTTTTCGTGGACATCCTGCTGGTGATCAACCAAGAAGCCGTCATTCCGGCCATCGCCGACCGATTGCAAACGCCACGCGGAATGGATCAGTCGACCGCTCAGCGCGTGAAGCCGGTCTACGACTACGCGACGGGCATCGCCATTTACGGCGAAGAACTGTATTTGGAGCACCAGACGGTGCGTCACGCCTCTTTCGCGCTGCCCGTTCCGGAAATCGTCCAAGACCTGACGACGTTACGGGCTCGCGAGGCCGTTTACGTGCGCGGCGGTTCGGACCGCCCCTCGGGTTGGTTGCTCAAGGGAGTAACCCGACCGCTCCACACCGTGCCGTTAACCGATCTCGGACGCCGAATCGTGCTGGCCACCGACAAGCCGGATGAAGTCTTTATCATCTCCGACGTTGACGGCCATCAGCTTCACCGCAGTAACATGAGCTATCGATTCTTGTCGACCGCCGAGCTGCTGCGGCGCATCCAAAGCCCATCGCTGGGATTGACATCGCTTCGAGGGCTCGCCCTGCATTTTCATGAACGCCTGACGAAACCGTTGATGAACCTGCTCGCTGTCTTGATCACGCTTCCGCTGGTCATCCGCAAAGGCAGCAGCAGTCTGGTCGCGAATTTGGCCGGCTGCACGCTGGTTCTCGGAGGCATCTTCGTGTTTGCCCAGGCTTCTCTGTACCTGGGACGCGTCAGCCTGATCAGCGTCGACTTGGCCGCTTGGCTGCCGCTGATCTTCTCTGGCGGCCTTTGTACCTGGACCTCAGGGTTGGTCCAAACCTGATCGGCGGCTAATCAACGCCGACTATTCCGTGAACAAAGCCGGTGGGCGACGAAACGCAGCAGGCCCGGCTAACGAAGATCAAAACAGATGCGACGCGATTCCTCCCGATGCGGCCGGTGAGTGTGATGTGATTCGCGAATAGTCGGCCGGAACCCGGCCCGGTCAAACAAGTTTTTCTTGGGGTTGGGTTCTGTAACCGCGGTCAGGTCGCGAGGTGGTATTCGGGGTTGGCGCTTCGTTGTGAGGGGCTCGTCCCGGTGAGCCGAGCCCCGATGCTTCGCGTCTTGAACCGGGACTCGGACAAAACTTTGCCGAATGCGCGCGGGCTTCGTTTGACGCGCCGAGCAGCCGCAATGGACTCGATAAGCGAATGAAACAGCGCGACCGACAGCGAACAACACAATGCGGCAGCGCCCTACCTGCCTGCGACGGCTTCCAGCAAAAAATGGAACACGTCGACGAGATATAGGCCGCACAACACCATTCCCACCGCAATTCGGCAAATCGGCACACTGGCCGTGTACAAGCTGCATCCACGTCTAAAAACCATGAATCGTTATCTTCACTCTACACTCGACACGAAAACACGCAAATTGCTATGCAACCCACTCCAGTTATCTCGTAGAAGTACAAGAATGGTCCGTCGTGCCACCGTCCTCGGAAAAAAATGTCGGCCCAAAGACGAACGCATAAAACTGAAGCACGACGAGGCCCGAAGGGCGAACGAATCGCCCAGGAACATCGTCACGCTGTACGCCGTCTAGGCATAACGCTCTTGGGTTGTCCCAGAAACGGATGCGCCGTTGTTACTGTTCCGGTTGGCGTCCTGCAGCGCATAAACTCCCTCGTCCAGCACGCAGCCGCCTCGCAGGCAAGCCCACTGCTCGAGCTCGGGTTGTCGTCAACCCAACTGTTTTCTTATTCCCTACCGGCTACTTCTTGAGCGCCGGCAATACTTTCCACAGCCGAACCGTTCCATCAGTGCTGCCCGTCGCCAGGGTGACTCCGTCTGGCGCAAAGCGGGCCGAAAAGACGATGTCCGTGTGAGACTTGAGGACCTTAACTTCCTGCTGTGCTCTCACGTCCCATAATCGCACCGTCGCATCCTCGGACGCCGAAGCCAGAAGCGCTCTTTTGCCGCCAAAATCCACTGCCCACACGGCTCCTTTATGACCGCGCAGTACGGCTGTCACTCGCCGTTCTATGATGTTCCACAGCCGGACGGTCTTGTCGACACCGCCGCTGGCGAGTGTCGTTCCATCCCGGCAAAAAGCAAGCGCCGGCACGGGGGCCTTGTGTCCCTTTAGCGTTGCCAGTTTCTCGAACGACGGGACTTCCCACAGATTGATCGTGCCGTCCCATCCTCCGGAAGCGAGGATCGTCCCCGCCGGGTTAAATGCCAAACAGGTGACGGACAACTGGTGCGACGAAACTGTGCGAGCCAAGGCCAACGTTTGACCGCTTCGGACCTCGATGTCTGTTTTGCCCCGGTTCGTAACCAAAAACGTACCGTCGGGCGAAAAAACTACGCCTGTCTGGCCGTCGTCACCTAAGGTCTGCTTTGCCACCAGCTCTCTTCCTTGGACGTTCCATAGCTTGATCCCCCGAAACGCCTCTTGTACCGCAATGGTGTCGCCGCGGGGAGAAAAGGTCAGGGACCAGACACCATCGGGCGCGGGCACACCACTGATTTGGCACCCGGTCGCCACGTCGAAGAATCTCACCATCTTGGTGGGGTTGTCCCACAAAACGTAACCACAGCCGCCGGCCGCCAGAATTTTTCCGTCTGGGGAAAACGCCAGCGCTCGCACCTGAAAGCGGCATCTCAGCGTCTTGAGCGCCTGCACCCGATACGGGCCATGCCCCTGGACTTCAAACGCCAACATGTGGCGGTGCGTCAAGAACAAGCACGCGAAGACGATCCCGCTTGCAAACCGTGTGCGTGCATGAAGCATTGATCGCATCTTTGTTGCTCCGTATGGCTGGGCAGCCGCGCACTTCGTCCCGCATGTACTATAACGGTAACGATTCACCGTCGATCGGGCCTTTCCGCCATCCGCACCGCGCCCAACCTCAGCGCTGTCTGCCTGAGCAACGCTTCGAAGGCTCCCGAATCCGATTCGTTGAGCTCAGGCTCGGGTCTGCAATCTCATCCCCTCAGGGCAGGGACCGAAGCCATCCCTCCGTTGGCTATTTCGAGCCCCATTGTATCTCAACGTATCGGCGTCGATAGGAAAAATCGGGCGCACGACGGGTTTTGCATGGCTGCACGGTCCTACTTCGAGGCTGACTCGCGAAACCAAGTCTCTTCTCCCCCGGCGAAGGGAGAAGGTGCCCGAAGGGCGGATGAGGGGAGCGAGCCCGCCGAGGGACGCCCTCACCCGGCTCGCCTTTGGCAAGCCACCCTGTCCCGCAAGCGGAAGAGAGGATGGCTTGACTCCAGCCGGGCGTCGAAACCACAAACTGCGTCATCGCAAAGCCCTCGGTCCAGTGCAGTGGGCAACGCCCACTTCTCGTTCCGTTGGCCAGCATTGGCCTGCCAGGATTGCGACCAGCGTCTTCGGTCCGCTAAAGTTCGATGTCGGCCCGATGCTCCCGACGCCTGCCGATTCAAAGCCTTTATCGCCAACGGGCAAGATCGACCATGCACGAACCTCCGGTTAGCCGTGACGATTTGGCTTCCCTGTATCTGGATCAATTGCCCTTTGATCCGTATCCCGTCCAGGAGGAAGCTCTGCTGGCGTGGTTCACGACCGACGAGGGCGTGCTCGTCTGTGCTCCGACCGGCATGGGCAAGACGGTCATTGCCGAGGCGGCGGCTTTCGAGGCCCTCCATACCCTGCGGATCTGCTATTACACGACCCCGTTGATCGCGCTGACCGAGCAGAAGTTCCGCGAACTGCAAGAGCTGGCCGTGCGATGGGGCTTTCATCCGGATGACATCGGGCTCGTGACCGGCAACCGACGGGTCAACCCCGAGGCACGCGTCCTGGTCGTTGTCGCCGAAATCCTGCTGAATCGTCTACTGAACCGCGAGGCCTTCGACTTCAACCAGGTGGACTCGGTCGTGATGGACGAGTTTCACAGCTTCGCGGATCCGGAACGGGGCATTGTTTGGGAGCTGTCGCTGGCGCTGCTGCCGTCGCACGTGCGGTTGCTGTTGCTTTCCGCGACAGTGGGGAATGCAGCCGAGTTTCTGCTCTGGCTGAAAAACGCGCACGGCCGCACGTTGGAGCTGGTTCAAAGCACCGACCGGAAAGTTCCGCTGACATTCCAGTGGGTGGGCGACCGGCTGCTGCCGGAGCAGTTGGAAGTCATGGCCGAGGGCGACGAAGACACTCGGAAAACGCCCGCCTTGGTCTTCTGCTTTAACCGCAACGAGTGTTGGGACGTGGCTGAAACGCTGAAAGGCCGCCGCTTGCTCACCAAAGAGGCCCAAAAGCAGCTCGACAAACAACTGCAGCGGTACGACTGGAGCAAAGGGGCAGGGCCGAAACTGAAACGCTTGCTGGCGCGCGGTGTCGGCGTCCATCATGCCGGGCTTCTTCCTCGGTATCGTCGGATTGTTGAGGAGCTGTTCCAGAAAAAGCTGTTGCAGGTCTGTGTCTGCACCGAGACTCTGGCGGCCGGGATCAATCTGCCGGCCCGTTCGGTCGTGCTCTCGACGTTGCTCAAAGGAGCGCCCGGCAAAAAGACGCTCATCTCCGCCAGTTCGGCCCATCAGATGTTCGGCCGGGCTGGCCGGCCGCAGTTCGACACGCGTGGTTACGTCTTTGCGATGGCTCACGAGGACGACGTCAAAATTCTCCGCTGGAAGGAAAAGTACGACCAAATCCCCGACGACACCAAAGACCCGAACCTCCTGCGCATGAAGCGGCAAATGCGGAAAAAAATGCCCACCCGTCGCTCCAACCAGCAGTACTGGAACGAGGCCCAGTTCCGCAAATTGCAACAGGCGCCGCCGGGCAAGCTGGCCAGCCGCGGTCCGTTGCCGTGGCGGCTGTTGGCCTATTTGCTGAAGGTTTCGCCGGAGGTGGACCGGCTGAAGGCGTTCTACCGGAAGCGGTTGATGGAACCGAAACGGCTCGAACGCGGCCAGAAGGAGCTGATTCACATGCTGATGACGCTCTGGGCGGCCGGCTACGTCGACCTGGAGCCCACTCCGCCGGCACCGCTGGCCGGTCTGTCGACTTCACCCGCGTCTGCAGATGCCGAGGCTCCGGCGGATGCTGCGTCGAGCCCCCCGGACGCCCCCCCTTCGGCCGAGGCCCCGGCCGGCGACCAGCCGCCCGCTCTTGGCACCCTCGGGCAGCTCTTGCAGGAGGCCCGTGTCGGAGTCACTGGAGACGAAGACCAAAACATACCGACTTCCGGCGTCACGGCCGAGAAGGAATCGGAAAAGCCACCGCCGTACGAACCGGTGCGAGCGCACGCCAAGCCGAACATCGACAAGCTGTTCCTGTTCCGCAGCGTCAATCCGCTTTACGGCCTGTTTTTGGCCGAGGAGCTACGGATCGCGAACCCGACGAGCGAATCCAGGCGTTGGAAAGTGTGCTGGAGATGCCGTCGTCTTTGCGAGCTCAGACACGGCCGCCCCGACAGGACCAGCTTCCACCCGGGCCGCTCGCTCAAACCCGCCTCGATCCCGAACTGCTCCGCCGCGGACTGGCCTTGCCCAGCGAGCTGGCTCCTCAACCGGACGACGAAGACTACGGCTACTGGGATGACCGGCCTCGCGTTCTCACGTTGGCCGAAAAACTGAAGCGGCTTTTCGACTCGGAGCTGCCGCGTGTCCATAGTCTGCGGGTGCAGCCGGCGTGGGTGGCGGGCGAGCTGTTGCGTTTTGGTGGCGACTTCGACAAGTACGTCCGATCACGCGACCTGGTCAAGCAGGAAGGCATCATCTTTCGTCACCTGTTGCGGTTCATTCTGTTATGTGGTGAGTTCGTGCAACTTCAGGAGTTCGGCGAACCAGACACGCAATGGCTGGATGATCTACGCGAGATCGCCGATCAGGTGACGGCGAGCTGCCGCGCGGTCGATCCGCAAAGCACGGACAAGATCATCGAGAGCGCTCGCCGAGCGGCCGACGTGGTTACGGGCGAGACGCAGGCGGAAGAGGTTCTGGAAGAACCCGCCGAAGAGCTCGCTGAAGCTGTCGAACTGGACGACTTTGGCGCCGGCGTCTGGGACGAAGAGTAACGGCCTGGCCGCCGGCCGACACCGGCCAGGGCACGAGGCCCGCTGCGCTCGCCCGCCCGGCTTGCTTGTTTCAGTCGGCACGGGTAGCTTGATGGCAGCGGCGTGGCGATGTGCTTCAGACCGTCAGTCGATCAACGATCAAGACACCAGCGCAGGGGAGACTGTCCGATGGTCTATCGCGTGGCTGTGATCGGTCGGACGGGCCGAGGGAACTACGGACATCATCTGGATCGGGCCTGGCTGAGCGTGCCGCAGACAAAGATCGTGGCCGTCGCCGACGACAATCCCGACGGGCTGGCCGCGGCGGCTCGGAGGTTGAAGGTTGATAAGACCTTCACCGATTATCGGAAGATGCTCGATGTCGTGCGCCCAGACATCGTCTGCATTTGCCAGCGATGGATCGATCAACATCGCGACATGGCCGTGGCGGCCGCCGAGCACGGCGCCCACGTCTACATGGAGAAGCCTTTCTGCCGCACGCTGGCCGAGGCCGATGAGATCGTCACGGCGTGTGAACGGAATCACGTGAAGCTGGCCGTTGCCCACTTCACACGCTACAGCCCCAAGATTGACACGATCAAGAAGTTGATCGCCGAGGGTCGTCTGGGGAAGGTGCTGGAGTATCGCGGACGGGGGAAAGAGGACCGGCGGGGCGGAGGCGAAGACTTGTGGGTCCTGGGGACCCACATCATGGACTTGATCTTGGCGATCGGCGGCAAGCCCCAGTGGTGCTTCGCGCGCGTGACGCAGAACGGCCATCCCATCACGCGCCGCGACGTGGTCGATGGCAATGAAGGCATCGGGCCGTTGGCGGGCGATGCAGTCCACGCAATGTACGGCATGCCCGACGGTTCGATCGCGTATTTTTCGTCCGTCCGCAACATGGGCGGACACCCGCGACGGTTCGGCCTGATGATTTACGGCTCCAAGGGCGTGCTGGAGGTTTTGGAAGGCACGTTGCCGCCGGTGAAGTACCTGAACGATCCCAGTTGGTCGCCGGGCCGGAGCGGGGCCCGCTGGCAGGACGTCTCGTCGGCCGGCATCGGGCAGCCTGAACCGCTCACGGATCGCAAGTACCAAGAACGCCACACGCTGGCCATCTTGGATTTGTTGGACGCGATCGAGAAGGACCGTCAGCCGAAATGCAGCATGTACGAGGCCCGCTGGGCGACGGAGATGATCGTAGCAGCCTTTGAATCGCAGCGGGTCGGGGAGCCTGTCCCGTTGCCGCTGAGGAACCGGAAGAATCCTCTGACAATGCTTGAAGACTGATATCGGATGATCGTTTACGTCCTGGCCACATTGGATACGAAGGGGGCGGAGGCTGAGTACGTCTGCGACCAGTTGCGGCGACTGGGCGTCGACGTGCACTTGATCGATACCGGCTGTCTCGGCGAACCGTCGATCCGGCCCGACACGCCGCGCGAAGCGGTTTTCGCCGCGGCGGGGGCTTCGCTCAAAGAGCTCCAACAGCGAGCGGATCGCGGCGAAGCGGTCGCGAAAGCGGCGGAAGGAGCAGCGGCGTTGATCGCCCGGCTCCACGCGGGCGGCTTGGTGGACGGCGTGCTCGGATTGGGCGGCTCGGCGGGAACGACCATCGCGACAGCCGCCATGCGTGCTTTGCCCCTCGGCGTTCCCAAGCTCATGGTCAGCACGCTGGCATCCGGGCAGGTCCGCCCTTACGTTGGCGACAAAGACATCTTGATGCTCAACTCGGTGGTTGACATCGCCGGCCTGAATCGGATCAGCCGTATGGTCCTCGCTGAGGCCGCGCGAGCAATGGCCGGTTTGGTGGCGCGGCCGGCTACCGCTTCGCCGACCACCGAAGACCGTCCGATCATGGCCGCCACAATGTTCGGC
>JAADHY010000356.1 GCA_013151585.1 Planctomycetota bacterium | reverse complement strand
TGAACTTCGCCCCCAACTTCTGTTGTGATGCGGCACTAGGCCCGTGGCGTTCGCAGCGTGGAACATCGTGGCAGCCAGGCGACTCGTTCACAGAAGGGCAGAAAGGAACTGGATGACAAGCCCGCGCTTGAGCTGGTCGTGGCAGAACTGATTGCGATAGTTGCGCAGGCAGCCGTAGCAGCTCGTGTCCGCCTCTTCGCCGCCGCAGTCGCATTGTTTCATCAGCCGAAGCGTGCTTAGCAGGACTCGGCGCAACGTCTCCTCGTCGCGCACCAGACGACGCACATGTCCGGCCCCGCCCGGGACGTCGTCGAACAGGACCAGCGCCGGACACGACGGGTCCCCCGCGTACGCATACAAGCAGCCATCCAAATCGCTCCGCTCGATGTCCAGCGCCGCGCTCAGTCCTTCCAGAAGCGCGTACAAGAGCGATAGCCAGAAGCCAGGTGTCGAATCGCGATGCCCGTCGATTCTCAGTTGCACGACGTCCGTTTTGAACTCGTGTCCGAGAAAGACCCGTCGAAGTGTTCCGTTGCACTGCCTTCGCCACGGCGTCTCGTGCGTGTTGCCCACCTTAGCGCCCGCCAACACGGCATAACCGCAGTTGGAACACACTAAGAAGCCTCGCAAACCAGCGTGGTTGATGACGGCCATCTGGCCGTCCGTCGCTGCGGCGGCGATGATCGTTTTGCCGGCCAGCGTGAGCTCGACGCGCTTCAGCTCCTCGGACGCCCCGGAGAAAAACGTGCGGGTGGTCCATGTTCGAGCCGGCCGGGACTCGCCGGGCTTTCCCGGCGGTTTGCCGTCTGTCATGAACCCGAATTCGGATGATGAACTCGCCGCGCATCCGTCCTTCGAGCGGCTGCTCACAAACGCGGCACTGCTCGAGCCGCTCGTCCGTCTCGGCCAACACGCGCTGATAACACTCGCAGTGGCGGCAGACGGCGTACCGGTAGCGTCGCCAACCGCGATCCGGCAGGCGCTTGATGTACCGACTGGTCCACACTTTTCCGGCAGCGACCACTTGGCCATCGGGGGCGTACTCCGAAAGAGCGATACGGAGATCCCGGTCGAGTTCCAGATTCTTGGCTTCATCGGTGTGCCGCAACGCATGGGACACGTCCAGACTCACGACATCGACCGGAAAGCCGTACTTAGGGATCACGTTGTGACTGGAAAGATAGCTGATCAGGTAGGTGTCTTTGATGGTGCGGATGACTCGCAGGATATGGTCGGATGGCTTATTCTCTTGGATGAGTTCCTGCCGAGCCTGCTCCAGCTTCGCCACGTCGCCGCGGACCAGCCGAGCGGCACGGGTCAGCACGCCGTTGTCGCCGAACATCCCGTCCCCGTCGGATATCCAGGACCAATCCTCCAAGCCGAGCCTGTCCCGCAGAGGCTCGGGCACGATGCGCTCAAGCGACCGACGTAGACTTTCTGGCCGCCGTGTCAAGAACTCCTCGACCAACTTCGGTCCATCCTGATCGAAAAAGAACGCGGCCACATTGCCGAAGGTCCCTTTGTTTTGGTCTTGTTTCCAGAATGCGGCCAGCGCTGTCGCGTAGACGTGCCGCCGGACGATCTTCTCGTTGGCCAGTTCGAAATAGGGCGGATGAATCTGGCCATGAATCATCCGATCCGGCTCGCTAAAGTGGGCCAAGTCGTGTGGCCGTCGCTGGGCGAAGGTCAGCGCGAACGCGGCCGTGCCCGTTCGCCGACCGGCGCGGCCGGCGCGCTGCACATAGTTGGCGGCCGACGGCGGGACGTTACGCATGAAAACCGTCTCCAACTGCCCCACGTCGACGCCGAGCTCGAACGTCGTGGAGCAACTCAGCACGTTAACCGCACCTTCGATGAACTCCGTCTGCAGTTCCGCGGCAGCGTGGCTCGTCAACTGAGCTGTGTGCTCGCGCGCGATCAACTCGATGGGTTTGAGCTTCGTGTAAAGCCGTCGGTAGTGGTTGTCCTCGAGGAACTGATCAGGGTCGGTCGGACGGAGCGTTCCGGGGCAACGATATGTGGGGCAGACGCCACGCACGTTGCGCAGCGTCAATCGATGACACGTCGAGCAGTGGTACCATTGGATCGACGAGTCCAGCGCGCTGGGCCGAAGCTCCCAGTACTGCGGTTTCATGCGATAAACAACGTGACCGCCACGTAAAGCATACTCGGAGAAATACTCATGCCAACAGCTTGTGCGATCCTTAAGGTTGAGGCTAGACGACCAGATCCTGTTCAATATCCCCACACATTGATCGCGCGACATCTCGTGCCCCAGCCGCTCCAACAGTCGCTGGAGAAAATCGAGTCGCGTGTTGCTGACCGCAGCCCCCGAGGGCGACCAACTCAGCACATGGCTCGTGGCATCCGAGCCGTGGCCGCGGATGAAATACTCTCGATTCCGCGGTGCGAAGAATTCATCGGATGGGGACACGATTTCCGGAAACAGGATCGCCGCGTTCAGGCGGATCGTGTCAAGCAAGACCTCGAAGAAGGTCCAAACTTCGTTTTCCTCCAGCCCCCACGCCAGAAGCGGAGTAGGAGGCTGCCAGTGACGCGGCCGAACCAAGCTGAAGCCGAGGCATCCCAAGCCTTCGAGACTGTTTCGGCGATCAAGCGCCAGGAACTCGTGTAGAGCCCACTTCCAAGCCTCGGCTTCTCTCTCTTGGTCGCTCATGCCGGGGAACAGGCCCAAACGCTCCGCCGCCTGCTTGAGCGGTCGGACCAAGTCCTGAACGCGCCATCGGTTTTCCAAGACCCGCTCTTTGTGGTCTTCAAGCGTCTTCAGGATGAGCCGGCGTCGGAGAATACGTGCGGTTCAAGTACGGGGCGAAGAATGCGGCATCCTGTCGGCTGTCAGAGAAGATCAGCAACTGCCGTCCGCCACCGACTTGAGGCGCCCGGGCTCCGCCGGAGGCGGATGCTCCGGCTGTGGAACTCCACTCGTCGATCCCTCGCTGCTGCTCTTGGGGTTGCACCTCGTCACCGATTTCGCGCGGCGGGATCTCCTGGTACAAGGCCGTCGCCAGCACACTGGCAGCCGCGTCGTTCCCTGTCAGAAACCGAAAGACGACGCTACCGGTGCTGCGGCTCCCACAGGCGCGACACACGTGGACGTTACCGTCGCGAGTTTTAGCGCCGATAACTCGCACACTCTGCGGCGGTGTGCAATCGCATGGTGAAAAAATCGCGTCGGCGCGGTCGATGGCGCCGCAGCGCACACAAAGTCGCAGCCGCTGCTCTGCGGTTGTGCCCGATACCGGGCCGTAACTCACTAACTCGTCTTCGTCGTCCGGCACCTCGCCGTTGCGCTCGTCCGGCAAGAGGAAAAATTCGAGACCTGAAGGGTGCTCGAACGATCGTGGCCCAGGTTGGGTTAAGATATCCTTGCCATCCTGCGTTTCTGTCCGCTCACCGACCAAGTACGCAGCACCGCACTGACGGCAGACGGCCAATTCGAAAACCGGATATTCCGATCCATCGACCTCGAACCTCTCCCGTCGCTCCAACAACAGCCGAGGCGGTGAGCAGAGGCAAACGTAGGCCCCCTCGATAGCTCGCACGAAGAAGTGGTACCGAGCAGGCAACAGCGGTTGATCGTCTTCGGCGGGGCGAGCTTGCGCCGCCAAATCCACTAGCGCCGTCACACCCGCAACAGCCTGTTCCGGTTGCTCGGGAAACAATCGGCGGCCGATTTGGTCGAGCGGTGTGGGTTGCTCTTCCAGCATCTGTCGCAGTGCAACCACATGGCCGTTTGAGCGTAGCGTGTGGAAAAGAAAGCGGCCCAGATCAGTGCCCGAGCGCCGGCGAGCCTCTTCGAGGACCTTCGGCGGTACCGAGAACTCCGCCGCGATCTGTCCCAGCCGAGCGATCGTTTCTCTTCCGCCCGATTCGGCAATGGCCCTTCGCCAAGCGACATAAAGGTCGCTTTTCGCCTTCTAGGTACTTTCAGAGCTTGGCTCCGAGCGTTTGCGCACTGCCTGAACCACGTCCTGTCGTTGCGGGTCCGAGTCGTGCCACTCGAAGGTCTCGCCGAACAGACGGGAAGCGAACCTTGCCACGCCCTGCCAGTCCGCAGCATCGTCCCCCAATGTGGCACTGGTCGCGATGCAACGCAGGCGGCCTGATTCGCCGTCAACAACTCGGTCCTTGAGGCGGCGCAGCAGCATCGCCATTTCGATGCCCTTTGCGCCGGTGTAGGTATGAGCCTCGTCGAGCACCAAAAAGGCCCAGTTGCGAGCCAGCGCACCGTCAAAAAACACGTGGTCGTCCGGCCGTAACAGCAAGTATTCGAGCATCGCGTAATTCGTTAGCAGAATGTGCGGTGGGCTAGCCCGCATCTGCTCACGCGAAACCAGCTCGTTGGGAAGGGGATCGCGTCCGTACATTTTGCGATAGAGGTCGATTGCTTTGCCCGTTTTTTCTGCCGTCTCACCGGTGTAGCGGCCGAACGTGATTTCGGGGACGCTTTTCAAGAGGCCTTCCAAGCGCGCAATCTGGTCATTCGCTAAGGCGTTCATAGGGTAAAGCAGCAAAGCGCGAACACCCGGGCCCAGTTGGCCGGATTCCTGCTGGCGGAACAAGAAGTTCAAAACAGGAATCAAGAACGTCTCGGTTTTGCCGCTGCCCGTTCCGGTCGCTACGACCACATTTCGTCCGTGAGTCACGATCTTGCGAACCGCTCGTTCCTGGTGGACGAACAATGGACGATCTCCCGGGAAGTTGTCGGAGCACAGTCGCCGGAAGAGCGGCGAGAGAACACCCTCTTTCACAAGGTCTTCAATGCAGGCTCCGCTCTGGAACGGCGGCGTCGCCTCCAGGATGGGGCCCTTGGTAAACTTCCCGGAAGCTTTCAGCGACCGTTCCAACTGCTCGTGCAGGTCGGGATCGCGAAGCCGAAAGGTCGTTGCGATATAGCGGAAATAGCTGTCCTGTATCGCTTCGGTAGCCGTAATCGGGTCTAGCGACACGGTCGGAAACCTCCTCGTCACTCAGACAAAATAAAGCCGGCGTCTCTTCGCTGCCGGTGATCGCCAGACGGATGGCCAACAGCACGCAAGCGACGTATGTGTCGGTCCGCGTCCCGAGTCCGCGTCCCATGGAGTTGCAAGCTCATCGCTCTTCCCGGACGATAAAAGCGCTGATCGGTCCCACAAGGCGGTGGTTCTGGCGCTGTTCGCTTCGAAGCGTCTCGTCGCTCCAGAACAGCCGTTGGCACTCATAGCAGTACATTGCTCCGTCGCCCCGTCGATCTTCGATTGTCTTTACGACGTTTTCCGAGTCAGACCATTCCACTTTGAACGGGTTGGCGTCAGCGATTTCCGCCGCAAGGGGATCGTCGGCCGGTTCCACTTCAAGCTGAGCCACATGCCACCCCTCGTTCGTCCGCTTCACAAGCACGTGCCGTTGGGCCTGCCCGGACGGCAACCGGCTGTTAACGATCTTTCCAGCGATGTTTAGCCGGTACGTCGCCGACAGCGGATAGGGCACGCGCCCTTTCCGAACGAAATCGATAATAAATCGTTTGCCGGTCAGTGAGTCCCCCCCCTGCCCCAGATAAACCCACACGTGCGAACCCACCGTCGCCCGCGAAGCGGAGACGCCCGTGCTCCCCCATGGATCGCACGCCTCCAACTGCACCAGGTAATAGCCGGGCGGGACTTCTCTGGGATCGAGCGAAATTGTCACCGGCGACGGCGTGGCAATCACTTTCTGCCAAACAAGCGCCGGAGCTTGGGCCCCGTGTCGCCACAACCGCACGATCCGCTGTTCGGTTATTCCTTTTTCTTGCCACGTCAATTGCAGCTCGACTTTTCCAGCCCGGCTTCGGTCAACACATTGGATATCGACGGCCTCCCAGCGCGTGCGCAGTGTAAACAATGGCGACTCGGACACATCGATGCCGAAGTCGGATGCCGCAACACTCAGGCGGAACGCTTTCACCGCGGAGCCGCTTCGGAGCGTATCGGCGTGCCGAGCGAGGTCCAAAACAGCTTCGCCGTGGTGAATCTCGGATTTCAATTGCGTCCCATCGTCGTCGATCGAGACCGCTGCCATCGCTCCCTCCAGGAAGCAGGGGAAGCGGAGAACTAATTCCAGCTCGCCCACCTCACTGCCCAGCCAAATCTCGTCTTGGACGGTGTCGTGCCACGCGTTTGCCCGGTCGTCCGCTGCTCCGCGCAGTCGCCACTGGACTTTTGGGATGGCCGCTGAAAGCGGCAAGAGCACTTCGCGGCCCGTTTCACGCGAGATCAGTTGTAACCGCAGACTCTTCGCTGTCGCGGTGCTTTTCACCCACACGACTTCCTCGTCTGCCGTCTCGATTTCTGCAGGCAGCGCTGGAGACAGCTCGATACCGCTCGGCAGACAAAACTCAGCCCGGACGATCGCGTGCTCCGGTTCACTGGTAGGGAAGTACAAACGACTCTCAAAACGGGCGTCGACCTTTGGGGCAACGCAGAAGTCCCGTCGCCAATCACGCCACGGTG
>JAADHY010000110.1 GCA_013151585.1 Planctomycetota bacterium | reverse complement strand
GTGGGAGCGGCGAGGAATCTTCGACGTCCGGATCGGCCACGAATGGCTCCCAAGGAGACACTTCGTCCGAACAGCAGCGAGGCCGACCAATCTCCAGCCCCCGCAGCCTTTGGATTCTTGCGAATGGTCGCACCCTGCGGGCGCGGGCGATCGAACTGCGAGGTGAGCAGGTCGTGATGATGGATCAAACCGGACGGCGCGGAACGATTCCGTTATCAGAGTTTCTCCCACCTGACCAAGTCTACCTGCGAAGGGCCGCGTCCGGTTTGGACCAGCCAGCCTCGTCACGCACCGGAATGCCACGCGGCGCACTGCCGACACCTACCCCGGAGATGGGCGAGGAAGACTTGGGGGCCCCGCCAGCCGTTCCTGTGGAACAGTTCGCTGACGCCATGGGGCCGGGCGCTCCTGCCATTGCCGCCCCGCGATGGGGCGATGCTACCGGCATGCGGCAAGCGAGCGCCGTGAATGACAGGGCCTTGGAATGGGGCCGGGAGGAACGTGAGCGTGCCGCTCGTCGACAGGCGGAAGCAATGCGGCAAGTGCGAGAAATGCAGGAACAACAGATGGAGGCATTCACCGAGCCTTCTGCCCCCGTGATCGATGGCGATTGGCCAGAGAAGGAACGACAGGAACCTACCGGCTCGATGGAGGCTTCTCCTTACACGGCCAAAATGGACGAAGGGATGCCGGCCAGTCAAGCGATCATGGAATTGCAAGACGATACGCTCGTTTGTGACAACTGCAAGAGCACTTTCAGCTCGAGAGACTACAAAGTCGGCGATCCCTGCCCGAAATGCAATCACATGACCACGATCAAGCGCGTTCGCGCCATCAAAGGACTTGTTTATCTGATTCTCCTTTTTGGCGGCGGCATCGCCGCGCTGGTCCGCCGGATGACTGGCTGAAACCCAGCCTGGAAGTGGTGACCGGACAGGCCCCACGCGGCTGGGAGAACCGTGGGGCCGTCCGATTCCTTCTTCGCAAGGCGACACATCAGAGAGACACAGAGGAGGTGAGCAAGAACGCCTCCCCGGCTGCGATACTTGCCGCACTTCGGCAACTTTCTTGGCGAGCCGCCCGCCTGGAGCCGCCTACTCGCAGGCTTGGCTGCGCTTTCAGCCACTCGGTGTCCTATGCGTTCCGTGGAATAACTCGGCCGTCTATTCTCGCTGCAGCCGCTCGCGCAGTTCCTCCACAACTTCTCGCAGCTCCTGCACCTCTCGACGCAGCTCTTCGATCTGACCGAAAACTTCCCGCATTTGAGCCTCGTGATGTTCCATCAGCTCCCGGCGCTCGCGCTGCCAGTGAAGCTCCTGCTCCTTCCGTTCCGCCTCGCGGCGAAGGTTCTGAGCCAACTCGTGCTCACCCGCTTGGTCCAAATTATCTGCGGCCCGGTGTAGGTGTTCGATTCGACGCATCATTTCTTCGAATTCGGGCGGAGGTGGTGGCTCATGGCGCGGACCTTTTTCAGGCGGATGAGGCCGCCGCCCTTGCTCCGGCCGTCTATGCGGTGGTCCAGGACGACGGGGAGGCCCGGGGCGCCGGATCGACCCGGGCCGCTCCGGAGGTCCGGGGCGGCGTGTCGCTTTCGCAAGTTCCCTTTCCGTTTCCTCCATTTCGCGGCGGATTCGCTTGCGACGCTCGACGGCTTGCGGAGCGTCACCACCTCGTTCGGCCTCTCGCAGCTCGTCGCGCAGATGTTCCAGACGCTCCCGGAGCTCCGCGATGAACCGCTCGGGACGGCCCGGGCCGCGACGCCCTCGCTCTTCGCGAAGTTCGCGCAGGCGAGCCTCCAGCACCTCCAGCCGCTCGGCCATCTCTGGGGTGCCCGCTTCGCGCAGCGTTCGAATCTGCCGCTCCAACCGATCGATCATCTGCTCGCGTCGTTCCGCTTCTTCGTGCTGGGTCTCTTCCTCGTGTCGGGCTCGTTCGCGCTGTTCTTGTTCACGACGTTCGGCCCGTTCTCGCCGCTCCCGCTCGCGGCGTTCGGCATCCCGCTTGCGGTGCTCCCGTCGTTCTCGTTCGGCCCGTTCGCGTGCCTCGCGCCCGTGTGGGCGTTCTGCGTGCTCGCCCGGACGGTCCGGCCGTCCCTCGCGGGCTTGCGTCCGAGCCTTGTGCTCCGCTTCGGTTCTTTCTCGCTCGTTGTCCGCCGGACTGGTGCCGGCAACGGCAGCCAGTATCCCGGCCATGACCAAAACTGGTATGCCCCATCGAATCATCGCGACACCTCCTACTACAGAGTCCCTGTGACCGTCAGGCCGTCATTCCACAGAAGATTGTTCCAGTTCGCACCGCTCGGCGGCGAGTTCTCTGGCCGTTCGAGCCAGCTCCTGCCAGCGGTGCTCCAATTCCCTGGCTTTCTGAAGCAGCCGCCGATGCAACTCTTGTGTGTTCCGCTCTCGTGACCACTTCCCCAGCCTTGAGCTCAACTCTTCCAACTCGCGTCGCAATTGAGTGATTTCCTGGTCCGTTCGTCGGAGCACGTCTTCCAGACTGTTATCGGTGTCCGTCGGCCGTTTGTCGTTCGTGATCCTCGGTCGAGGCCGTTCCCTGGAATCTTTCCCGACAAGCGGCTCGCCCGATCCCGAACCGCCACTGGACCATTTGCCCTTGCCGGGATCGAACAAGGGGGCATCGTCTGCGAAGAACTGCTCGCCGCCGCTCGTCAACTGGCGGTCGTTTCTTTCTGGACGGAGGGACGAAATCGTCTCGCTCGCGCCATCGCCCGCGTGAGTCCCCGCCTCCCGGACTCGTGGTTCCGCCAAGCGGCTCGTCCGATCCGGTTGAGCCGCCTCGAGGACATGCGGCGCCAACGGTGTCTGCGGAGCCCAATGGGCGACGGCCGCGGCCACACTCAGCCCGATCGCCGCCGAAAGCAACCGGTGTGAAGCCGTCCGCCAGTGGTCCGGCTGGAAAGGTTCCGAAAGCAGCCGCTCTACGCGCACCGAAAGCGGCGGTCGACGCCACCCCGCCGCCGGCAAAGCCAGCGCCGGAACCGATCGGTTCAGTTTCCACTCCATCACGCGCGTCAAGCAGCGTGCCAAAGCAATCGGGTCTGAGGTCAAGCGGGCTGCCCAATCGTCACATTGAAGCTCGGCCGCGGCCTGCCAACGCTGCCGCGCAATAAAGTTGAAGGGCTGGAACGCGAAACATGTGCAGAGCACCCGCCCCATGCCAAGCCAAAAGCCATCGCCGCGAACCAGATGAGCCAGCTCGTGAGCCAGTAACGCTCGTAGTTCGTTTCGCGACAGCTCGCGGTCCATCCCGCCCGGGAGGACGATCCGCCATCGGATGACGCCGAGCGCCACCGGTTCATGACAATACGCCGAGGTCAACAGGATCACCGGCCGGCGAGTTCCGGCCGCACGCAGCAATTGGGCCATTGTCCGCTGGACGGCCTGATTGGAGACCGGTTGGCTTTGCTGCAGTGCGCGTCGCAACGTCCAGCTCTGCCAAGTCAGCCGCACCAGCGCAATCCCGACGAAAACCAACATTGCCATTTCCAAGACCCACTGCGCGGTCCACCGAGTGTGGTGCCGGTTCCGAATGCCTGCCGCTGATGGTGCTGGGGCATCCGACGGACTGACGCGGTCGGCTTCCCGCGGCGTGCGGTTCGAGCCGGTCGGAGTGGCACGCTCTGTCAAAGCCTTGCCGTGGAGCTTGGCTGGTCGGTCTTCCGGG
>JAADHY010000599.1 GCA_013151585.1 Planctomycetota bacterium | reverse complement strand
CCCAAATCGTACCTTCCGGGGACTGCTGAGGACTGCCGGCCGTTTGGATTTGCAGCAACCAGATCCCGCAAACGCGCATCAGTGGACCTTGCACCAATTCCACATCGGTTACGCGATCGAGCGGAATCGCCTTGGATCGACGTACCAGGATTCCCTGCTCAATTCGTAACGTGGTGCCCTCGATCCAGTACCTGAGCGACCTGACGTATAGGGGAGCGGTGATGAGTGTAGAAATAACGATAATTGCGGCGATGGCAGTCACTGCGAGAACGGCCGGGTGAAATACGTTGCCGTTGGCTGCTGGAAGCACCGATAGCGGGACTAATGAGTAGACGATCGCTACCGGAAGAGACCAGCGAATTCGGAAATACCGAATCAACCGAGATGATTCGATGTCGAACTGAGTGCTACCGTCAATCATTGCATTTCACGAAGGTGACAACAGCCAGCGCGGTTCCTGTGGAAAACCTGCACACTGGCGAGTACAGCTACGCCAAATTCCCGATCTAGTATAGCACTAAGTCCCTTTTTGTCTCTCTGTGATCAAAACTCGGGCTCGCTCCGCGTCCCTTTGCGAAACGATCACTTTCACCGATCGGCTGCCACGTGGAGACGCAACGTGCGGGGCCATAATCGCAACGTTGACTCCTTCAAGCATCGCCTTGATTCCGTTGAGCTCAAGGTAGGCGCGAACAACGGCAGCTTCTGGTTCAGTACCGAGGAACACTGTTTCAACCGGCATTTCTTTCTTGACTCCTAGCAACCCCGGCTACCGGCCGGGCGAACCGCTCCGACGATGATGGAACCTCCGATAATCCCCATTGAACCCAAAACCAAGAATGCCGCCACGGTCTTACCGAGCTCAGGCTGAACAACCTGGCTCACGGTCAGCTCCGCCCCGTCGTCACTCCGTGATGTGGAATGCCTATTCGTTATGCGTATCTCGCGCAACTTCAAAGCGTCCTAAAACGACGGACTAAACGCAAGGCCCGGTGACGCCTTTGGAACAAGGTGACACATCGGACCGATATTCGTCTTGCGAGCATACTTTCATTCTTTCAGGCTGCCGTCTGGATCACGCGAGGCATACCAGTGTAACTGCATCGCACAGCTTGCATCAGCGATAGCACGAACAACGGCCAAAGAGGGCTCATGAAGAAAACTCCAGAAGCCGCTGCAGGGAAGGACGATGTTGAAGTCGTGCAGGTAAAAGCCATCGAATTCAGCCCTGGCTTTCGAGGGCAGCGTGTGAATCATCTCGATGATGGCGAGCACACATGCCAGTGGCCGTGGTCGGCGCGCGTGTGGTGAAGCGCAGAGCATGCCTGGCTGAGTTCGCGGTAGAGCGAATCAATCGAAGTTTTCGACCTGCCTTTCGAATACGTGTTCGCACATCGAGGATCAAGTGCTGTCGTGAGAGCGGTATGCCGGCCCGGCAACTGCTGGCTTTCGGTCGCCCGCCGGCTACGCTGCTCGGCCGGGCTCTGGCTCCGCCCCAGCAGCGCAAGGACAACGGCCCCTTTCCCCGCATAGGAGATCGATCGAGCTTGCACTTCGATTAGCGCTCCACGTTGAAAGACATCCGTCAAGTCCACGCGTAGGACATTTGCCGTCACTGCCGTAGCGGCGGGGACGAACACACAGAATTCGCGAATGTGAATCCCGCGACGCAGGAACGTAACGTCTTTCGCGGTCAGCGAGCTGCGTGGAAACGGGTCTCTTTCAGCGCCCGTCGCATGAGCTCGCGGGATTCCGCAACGGGACGACGTCGCCCCTCGAGAATCGCGCGAATGTCGGCGTCCTGCGCCGCCTTCGATCTGTCGAAGATTTCGAACATTCTTTTCTTCAAAGCTGCGTACCGCCGATTCTCGTCCTCCAAACTTGCTTGGGCTCGGCTGTCGCCGATCTCTCGGTAAACCGCCATCAGGGGTTCTCTAGCGAAAGAGCGAATCAGGGCTCCAATGATGACCTGGTCTGGGTCCGGCGGCTCGACGCGGAGCAGGGCGAGCCCCATCTGCCGTGTGGCTTCCAAGTAACAAGACGCTTTTCGCAAATCGCCTGCGTCGCGGCACTTTTTGGCTTCGTCAACGAAGCATCGCGCGAGGCCAAGAAGCGCCTCGTGAACTGAGTCGGCCCACGACATTAATCGCCGAGTCGCATGAGTAAGAAACTCCAACGCACTGGGTGGGCAAGGCTTACCGGCCACACCGTATTTGCGGAGCTCTTTGTCGTCTGGAAAACGGAGCGTGAACCGATCCGGCACCGGGGGCGGATACAAGCGAACGACGGGCCGCGCGTTTCCCTTCTGCACATAAACCAAGGCAGCCTGCAACCGCCCGTCTTGCGCTTCAATGGCAGCCTGAAAGTAACAGGGAATTGCATTCTGCGGATCCAATTGGGCGAATCGCCTGACGACTTCTTTCTGCTGCTCACCCTCCGTGCGAAAACACAACGCATACCATGCTGGCAAATAGCGGGGATTCTCTTTCAGAGCAGCCAGGTACAGCCCGATGGATACATCCGACTCGCCTGTTGCCGTCTCTGTGACAGCCTCAATCCCCTTTTGCACAGTCTTGCCTCTCGCTGTCGCGTGCAATGACCGCTGCCACGTTTTGCGCAGAAGCTCAATCGTCGCGTCCTCATCGTCGGCGTCCGAGACCAGGTCTTCCTTCATCAGTTCCGCGGTGAAGGTCTTCACCGTCTCCCTTTCATAGTCCTCCGCCAACTCATCCAACATCTCGTGTAATACCTTCGGCCCCGACAAGACATCCGCCAGAGACACATAGAGTGGCGCTTTGTTCTCGGCCCGTTCGATGGCGGCACGGAACAACGCGACCACTTCGGTCATCGGTGCTTCCATGCCCGGCACAGCCAGGAGCAGCGCCTTTGCCCAAAGGTCCTCGGCATGTGGCTCCTTCGGTGCTGCCTGCGTCCCCACGTGACCGGCACTCGTCTCCTTGTCGGCGCTCGCGGACGCGCGCTGACCATCTGCCGAAACAGTGGCTCTGCGTTTGTCGGGCCCGGCTGACGCCGGCGTCTCTTCTCGATGCTCGCGAATCTGGCCGGCCGAGTCACTTTCGCCAGCAGCGGCATTTGCCCCGCCGCGTGGCTCCTGACAGGTCAAAACAGCCGCGGACAACACCGTCACGAATGCCAATCGCATCATTTTCTCGCCCGAATAAAACGAACTGAGCCTTCGACCGGAATGTGTCGCAAGTTCAGTGCGAATTATACACGATTTTTCACGCCGATGGTGGAAACGTGCCCATGCGGGAGACGGGCCGGCCCCTTCTCATCGACCTCCGAATCATCTGTGGGACACACAGTGGGAGGCGCGAACCCCCAAACCCGCGGGCCGCGGGCGGTCGCACGACGCACTTCGTGATTTCGACATTCGGCCGCAATAGACTGGTCCCCTCGCCCGCGTGCGGGAGAGAGTGGCTCGCGTAGCGAGCCGGGTGAGGGCTCTTCGATCGCTGTCAAACAGTAAGCGGGAGGCGCTAGCCTCCGGCGCGCAGCGTGAAGCGCGAGCGGAACGCGCTGGCGTCCGGTCGCGTCGCCAGCCCAAGCGTGTAGGCCGCACGGACCGCACGCTAGCGCGTTGCGTTCACTCGCTCCGTTGGGGGTAGCCCGGGTTGAGCGGGTCCCCTCCCGGGATCTCTGCTCCTACCCGAGCCATTGAGCCCCCTCATCC
>JAADHY010000601.1 GCA_013151585.1 Planctomycetota bacterium | reverse complement strand
GTTCTGTCGGTCGATCCGCAGCGGATCATGAAGCCGATCAGCGGCCGTTTCTCTCACAGCCGCAAGCCGTGGGCCCTGCCCAAAGACCTATGGCCGAACGTCATCGATGACGGCCATCCGTACGCCGGCTGGTACGGCAAGATCATCCCGCAGACGTGGGGCTATCCGTCGCCGATCTCCGGCAGTCGCGGCGACCGGATGGTGACGCTTGGCGAGTTTGGTGCCGAGGCGATGGACTCCTACGAAACGATGAAAACCTATCCGCCGCAGTTCGCCCCGCCCCCGTCGGACGCCGACACGCTGTGGGCGTGCAGTCAGGTCAAGAAGCACGACATCAAGCAGCTTATCGGCTTGGGGCGCGATCCGAAGAATCTGGCCGAATACATTGAGGCCAGCCAGAACTACCAGGAAGCCTTGTTGGCCGATCGAGTCATCCAAATGCGGCTATTGCCGCGCAAGATCGCTGGCTACTTTCATTTCCACTTCATGGATGTGGTGCCGGTCTTCTGGCCCAAGTCGATCGTCAGTCATGACCATCGACCGAAGAAGGCCTATTATCAGCTCGCCCAGATCAACCAGCCAGTGGTCGCCCTGCCGCGTTTTTCCGGCCAACGGCCCGACGCCATGACCCTTTGGGTGGCCAACGATTTGACCGAGGCCTTTTCGGAGGCGACCGTGCGATGGACGGTGGCCTCCGGCATGGAGACGCTGTTGCGCGGGGAGCGGCGGCTAGAGGTGCCGGCCCTGGGCGTGACCGAGGTTCGTATCATCGACTTAACTCCGGTCACGGAAAAGCACGCCGAGTTCCAGCTTTCGCTGACGCTGTTGGATCGCGCCGGCCGGACCATTTCACGCTATCAACGTCATGTCCGTTGCGTTCCCGAATCGCTCCTGCGGCAATAGTCCGGAGCCCGACAGATCAGGCAGGAGGTCCATGCAGTCGTCGCAGTCGCCGAACGGAACGTCGATCGCAGAATTGTCCCGAGCGGTGAAACGCCAAGCGGAGACGCTGGGATTCGATCTGGTCGGGATCGCCCCGGCTGCGCGGCCGCCGGGGTTGGACGCGTTGGATCGATGGCTTGAGCGCGGCTTCGCCGGAACGATGACTTACATCGAACGGCGGAGGCCGGCGTATGAGCATCCCGAGGGCGTGCTGGACGGCGTGCGGAGCCTGGTCGTCGTGGGGCTGAACTACAGGACGCACGATCCGGAGGCGGCTGAAGGTACGCAGGCTCGCGTCTCCCGCTACGCTTGGGGTGACCGCGACTACCACGACGTGATCCGCGAGAAGCTGCACCGTTTGAGCGACTTTCTGCATCAACACCGCCCCGGCTGCCGCACGCGGATCGTGGTCGACACGGCACCGTTGCTGGAGCGATCGTTTGCTCAGTTGGCCGGTTTGGGCTGGATCGGCAAGAACACGATGCTGATCAACCGGCGGCTGGGCAGTTGGTTTTTTCTCGGGGCCGTGCTGACCGACGTGGAACTTCTGCCCGACGCACCGCACGGCACGGACCACTGCGGCCGTTGCACGCGGTGCTTGGAAGCCTGTCCGACGGACGCATTTCCCGAGCCGGGCGTGCTGGACGCTCGCCGCTGCATTTCCTATCTCACGATCGAACTGCGGGACCAACCGATTCCGCACTCGCTTCGTGCAGGGATCGGCCCGTGGGTTTTCGGCTGTGACATTTGCCAGGAAGTGTGCCCGTGGAACCGAAAGGCGCTGTGTTCCGACGAGCCCGCCTTCCTGCCCCGGTCGGACCTGAACCCAGCGGATGCGGCCGCTCTGCTGCGGCTGGACGAGGAAGAGTTTCAACGCCGGTTCGGTCGGACGCCTCTCCGTCGTCCCGGGCGAGCGGGCTTGTTGCGGAACGCGGCCATCGTGCTGGGGAACAGCCGGGATCCGAAAGCCGTACCGGCGCTCGTCCGGGCACTCCAAGATCCCGAGCCCCTGGTGCGAGCGGCTGCGGCCTGGGCATTGGGCCAATTCCCGATCTCGGACGCGCGGGCGGCGTTGAAATCGCGGCAGGCCAACGAGCATAATGCCGACGTTCGGCGGGAAATCGAGAACGCGTTGACGAACAGCGACGGATCGATGGGAGCTTGAGGAGAACATTGGCATGGCCAGCGTGATTCGAGTGGCAGTGAACGGGGCGGCGGGCCGCATGGGCCGTCGGATTGTGGCTTTGGTACAAGAAGACCCTGACTTGGAAGTCGCAGCGGCCGTCGATGCACCCGGATCGCCGGATCAAGGCCGCGACGCCGGCGAGCTGGCTGGTGTGGGGCGTCTCGACGTGCAGGTCGCGGAGCATCTGGAGACACCTGTGGACGTGGTGATCGATTTTTCCACACCGGAGGGGTTGGTTGCGATTGCCCAGGTTTGCCGCGAACAAACGATTCCGCTGGTCGCGGCCACGACAGGACTGAACGCCGAACAGCGTCGAACGGTGGAACAAGCGGCCGGCGTTGTGCCCGTCGTGATGGCTCCGAACATGAGTCTGGCGGTCAACGTGCTGATGAAGCTGGTGCATGAGGCGGCTCGGGCTCTGAAAACCGCGCCGGCGGGCGTTGACGTTGAGATCATTGAGCGGCATCACCGGTTCA
Organism: Planctomycetota bacterium; assembly: GCA_013151585.1. GTDB lineage: Bacteria > Planctomycetota > Planctomycetia > Planctomycetales > Planctomycetaceae > JAADHY01. The sequence continues at coordinate 1,091 of JAADHY010000601.1, read as the reverse complement.
AAGAGGACGCACCCAGTGGGACGGCGCTGCGGTTCGGAGAGATCATCGCCGCCGAGATGGGGCAGACCCGGCACGTCCACGGGCGTCACGGCCGGCCTGGCCCGCGACCGCGGGACGAGATCGGCTACCACGCCCTCCGCACGGGCGACAACGTGGGCGAGCACACGATCGTTTTCGGCTTGATGGGAGAAACGATCGACCTGACCGTCCGCGGCCACACGCGGGACAGCTATGCGTACGGTGCGCTGATGGCCGCCAAGTTCGTGGTCGGCCGTGATCCGGGTCTGTACTCCATGGCAGACGTGCTCGGGCTGTAACCCTCCTTGCGACGGAGCCGGGGAAAAAACAGGGGACATTGGCGGGCGTCAATCGTCCGCACCGCGGAAAATCTCACCTGACCGTCACACTCCGCATATTCCTCAAGACCCATCCAGTCTCTGGCCGATACACAACGATGGTGGGTGTGGTGCGCGGCAACGGATTGCGCCTGGCATGCGAAAGGAGTACGGCTCGATGGCGATTTGGCGACGCCCGAAGCGTACCCGAAAACGCTCCCGCAGCGACCGTTCCCGGCACGCAAGCGATCTGGCGGGAGACGTTCCGCTCTGGCGGCTTCCTCGTCGGCGTCTGGCAGTCGGTGGGCTGGTCGTGCTCGTTCCGGCGCTGCTCGCCGTTGGGATTGTCGTCCGTAATCGGCAGACGCTCACAGAACTTTCGGAGACTGGCGAGACAACGGCGTCTGGCGGGGCGCCATCGAAAGTTTTCTCCCCAGACGAGGAGTTCTCTTTGCCGTCACCGCAAAGCCCGACCAACGTGAGCCCGATGTCAACCGTGCCGCACAAGCTGCCAATCGGCCCTTCGCCCCATCTAAGCGAACCAAACAGTCGTCCGGCCCTGGCGGAAACCGAAGGTCCAGCTTTGCTCCCTGCAGGCGCATTGCCGAGCCGCTCGGTGAGGATGCCGAGCGGTACCGGAACGAGCACCGTCCTGTTCGCCAATCATGCGGGCCGACCGACCGGTCTCGGGCCGGAGGGCGCCGGCCCGTCTGTGCGGCCTGTCGTATGGCTGACTGGTTTCATCGAAGAGGTGAC
>JAADHY010000412.1 GCA_013151585.1 Planctomycetota bacterium | reverse complement strand
CCGCAGTTTTGGGGCAAGGTTTCGTGCTTCGCGATCATCGACGGCCCGGACGGATCGCTTAACCTGCTGACCGCTCGCAAGTACAACGGCACCAACACCGTCATCATCATCAACAACCGGACGCTCGATCCCCGGCATCGCGGATTCTACACCGTGCCTCCCGGAGCGACGTACGTGTCTGGCTGGTCGGCGATGAACCGGCACCATCTGTTTTACGAAGACCTGGACGGCGACGGCACGAAAGAGGTGATCAGCGAAATCAACGGCACCTGGAACCGGATCACTGTTTGGCGGGCAGACGGCAAGGCGCTGTATGACGCCAGCTTCGGTCCCGGCCGCCGCATCCCCGCGCGCAACATGCGCGATCTGGACATCGCCGACCTGAACGGCGATGGCAAGAAAGAGATTCTGGCCGCGACCAGCAGCGGCCTGGTCGTCGCGCTCGACAACCAATGCCGTAAAGTCTGGGCCCGACGCCTGCCAAGTCCACCGGAAGTCATGAAATGCGTCGCTTTCGCACAGGGAGGCTTACCACGGATCGTTGTCGCCTGCGAAGACGGTTCGCTTCTCGCACTGGACAACAAAGGCGAGCTCGTCGGCCGGGCTCGCATCTCCGGCCGCCCGACGTGTATCGACCAACCGGGCCCCCTTCCCTCCTCTCTGGTAATCATTGCCACGGATCAAGGCCATGTCGCCGGCCTTTCACCTTGGTAAACGACACCGGTCAGCGAGCGAAGAACACAAAACTCAAGAGTTTCGGATGGCGGTCGATGTCGCCAAGGAGCGAGCCGAGCTGCTTGTGTTGCGGCGCACCTTCAGTCGGCTCGCCGACATCACAAAGTCGTCGCATGCCCGTTTCAAGGCTTCCTGGCTCCCTCGGGTACCGGTCGGCCGACTCAGGCCCGGGCTGCCTCGGCCGTTGCGTGGCGGTTGGCGTGCGTTAGGAACCCATATACCGCAATCACAACGAAACAGATGAAGGGCAAAACAAATGACGCGCTGACAGCCGGAAGAGTGAAGCCCGACACTGTCAGGTTTCCAGACTGATCGCCGAAGTCAATGATCGCGCCTTGCAGAGGCGGCATCAGTGCTCCGCCTACGATGGCGAAAATCAAGCCAGCCGATCCCAGTTTGGCGTCGTCTCCCAACCCGTGCAGCGCGATTCCATAAATCGTTGGAAACATCAACGACATGCAACCCGAAATACCAATCAAACAGTAAAGGCCGGGCATTCCCTCCAAGAAAACCGTTCCGGCGGTGAGTGCCATACCGCCCAGCGCCAAGGTCCCCAACAGGCCGCCCGGAGATACGTATTTCAGCAAATAGGTGCAAACGAAACGACTGGTGCAAAATAGAGTCATGGCGACGACGTTATAGTTTTGGGCCTGCGCGGCGCTCATCTTGAGATTTGCCATCGCATAGTGAATGATGAACGTCCAGCACATGATCTGAGCGCCAACGTAAAAGGTCTGAGCGACAACCCCTCCCAAGTAACGCCCGTTCTTGAGCAAGCGTGCTGCTGTTTCAAAAAAGTGGACGTGTCGATCCTGGCCGCCTGCACGCGGGAGCTTGGACACTGCAAAAACGATAAGCATCACCGTGACCACCACACCGATCGCTACGTAGGGAATACGCACTCGCTGCAGGTCCCGGGCCTGCATTTCTCGATGCCCTTCCGGGTCGCGCTGTTGAAACTCCCGCAATGCCTGCGTAATGCGCGCATCCACCTCGCTGGGGAGCATCTGCTGGTATTCGGGATGAGCTTTCAACTCCTTGTCGCGAAATTCAGAAACTCCCAGGCCCGCCAACACGATCGAACTGGCCACGACCATCCCGACGAGCGATCCGATGGGGTTGAAAGCCTGGGCGAAGTTCAGCCGCCGGGTCGCCGTTGAAGCCGGCCCCATTGCGAGAATGTAGGGGTTTGCAGTCGTCTCCAAAAACGCCAGCCCGAACGTCAAAACATACAGTGCCAACAAAAACAGCCAGAATTCCATCAGAAAGCTGGCCGGAATGAACAAGAAAGCACCGATCGCGTAAAGCGCTAATCCCACCAGAATCCCGGCTTTGTACGAATAACGACGGATGAAAATCGCGGCCGGAAGGGCCATAGTTGCGTAACCACCGTAGAACGCCGTTTGAACCAGACTACTTTGCTTATTGCTGATCAGGAAAATCTGCTGGAAAGCCTTCACCAAAGGATTCGTGACGTCGTTTGCAAATCCCCACAGCGCGAACAGCGTGGTCACGAGCGCGAAGGGGAACAACATCTCGCGGGGAATAACCGCATCCGGTCGTGAAGTTTCCGTGGATGAGGAACCGTTTGTCATTCTCGCTCTTACCTCTCGGCATTTCCCATTCACTGGAGCCGTCAGTTCGGTCCAAATTCCATCCCATTCTCCGGGGAGAGTTCATAGAACTCCGCACACGTTGCTCACTTGAGTGCGCCGCAGACCCGTCGAAGGCGTACGCTTGGAAACGGCCAGCTTCCCTGGAAGGCCAAGATAAGCCCAAGCAACGTGATTCCTCAGTCTACCTGCTCGCGTCGCATTGTCAAAGGCTCGTAACACAGTGCACGAAGACTCGGTCCGCCGGCAGCTTCTTTTCGCACCGAATCGCTCGCGGCGAAGTCTGGTTCACGGCAGCGGGACGGCTCGCAACGACACCACCTGACGGCTCGGCACTTGCAAGGTGCGACGGCCGGTCACCTCGATCTGTTGGCGACTTACGATACGCGGACGTTGACCAGGTGCGTCAATCGCCAGCGTCAACGAATAGCGTCCCGGCCGAAGCAGGTACAATTCGGCCGCCATCGACCGCGGCCCCTCATCCCACAGGAAAAGTCTGGCGGCGAACCGATCCGCACGCGCTTCGGTCACCCAAGCGGCGATGTTCCGCGGCGAGGTCAACCACCGGACCGCATTCAACGGGAAATAGCCGCACCGGCCCGGATCTCCTGTGACGATCGAATAGATCAAACTCGGGTTCGGCGTTTCGAAACCGGGGACGCCTTTCGGGAACATCATGCCAGGCGCAAACAGCGCCGGGAATCGCAACACGCGATCGGTCCATCGGACTTCACTCGTGTAACCGGCGAAGTTGACCCGCAACGCGGCCGAGCTGGCCCGCAACCGAGGCATCAGCTTTTCCATTCTCTGATCGGGCGAGAGGTCTCCGACGGGATAGCCCTCGCGTTGAAGCAATTCGTCGAACTCCGTTCGGCCGGTCAAAGAACGATACTTGGCCAGCGTGCTTGCCAACAGCCCCAGCCGAGCGGCACACCACGCTTCGCTGCCAGGCCGAGGCGATCCCGCCGGACGATCCTTCAAGTATCGCAGCCGAATCGCGGCCATCGATCGCAGTGGCCGAAGATACTTCTCGTCGGCTGTCATGAACCAGGTCAACAGGAGCGTGTCGTTCAGCATGCTCAAGGCGCTGGGCCACTGATACAGCGTCGGTTCTCCGTGGTTGCGCGGGTCCCACCATTCGGGGCCCAAGCCGCCCACCCGTCCGTCGGGCCAGTGGATGGCCGACGGTACGACACCTGCCGGCTTGCCCCGTTCGGCGCGCGCAGCCGCGTCGACCCAAGTGTCCATCCAGCGAGCAAAGAGCTTCCCGAGTTCTCTGTCGCCCGTCCGCTGCCACAAAAGCAGAGCCGGCTGAACGGCACGCGGATGATAGACCGTGTCGCAAGCTCGTTCGGGCTGCCTGTCCACGCGGTCCACGCTGAAGTACGTGCTCTTGAATTGCAGGAAGCCTCGCTGATTGACGCCGGTCCAAAGGTCGCGCATAAGCTGAGCTAACCGATCGGCTCGGCCTTTCCACTCCGGACTATCCGGTTCCAAGTGCATCATCGGCGTGATCACATCGGACGAGTCCTCGGCGGAGTGTTCCACATCAGTCAAAACTGACGTGTAACCGCCTTTCATGTGCGGCTGACTCAGCAAAGCCCGCGAGAACTTCGCTTGAGCCGCGACGATCTTCGGATCGTCAAAGCCGATCAGCACCGGAACCCACCAGCGCCACATCTCGCAGTCGTCGCCCCAACCGCCGCCGTACTGACCGTCCGGCTGCATCCGGTGGTCGATCCACCAAACGATGATGTCGGTCATCCGCTCGAGGTTTTCTCGAATCAGCACGGCCCATTCCGGAGCACTTTCGGCTGGCGTAAGGGACTTCTCCCACGGGACCGGCTTCCCTAGATACATACCAATGATGCGATTCTTCGGGAACGCTTTCTGCGCCTGCTGGAAGTTGGCAACAGCCTTGTCCAGAAACATGCGACGCCGTTTGGGATCGTGCAAAATGTTGCCGCTTTCGAGCGTCATCCACACGAGCATGCGTCCGCGATACAGGCACGTCATGGGATACAGCGGCGAATCATGGTCGATCCCAAAATCGAAATCGCACGTTCGACTGACCTCGCGAGAGAACCAAGCCAAACGGCGTGTGTCGTTCCAACGGCGCACGAAGGCGACCATCTTGTCCACATCGCTCTTGAGCGACGCTTCCAACCCGGGCACCCGCTGCAGCCGCATGAGCGCTTCCAGCCTTTCGGACTCCTCGTCCGCATTCCCGGCCTGCCGGATCAGTCGCTGCATGGATTCGGAGACAGCCGCAGGCTGGTGACGATGAGACACTGTTTTGCCACCGCCGTCTGTTTCTGCGTCCGTCTTGCCTGGAAGGAGGCCCAGCGCCAAGCATGCCACGATCGCCGCAATCGGCGGGGCCAGCGCCACGCGGCGGCCTTGGCCTGTGTCTTTCATCGTTTCGACCCCTGAGCCAAATCTGCAACCTCTACGAACCGCTCACAGCCCGGCGGTAACAGCTTTCCAAGTACGTCTTCGCTTTGGCCAGCGCCGCGGACATCTTGTCAGGCTCAACTTCGCCGTGCATGAAGGGATTGACATAGCCGCGGTAGCCGACCTCAGCCAAAGCAGCGATCCACGGCGTGAAGTCCGTGGGGCCGTGGCCGGGGAGCTGGTTGAAGCTCTTTGTGGACGCCCGCTGCCACGCATAGAAGAAGAACAGTTGCCGGCCAGAAATCCGAATCGCTTCGACGACCGACGCCTTCAACCGTTGCACGTGGAACGGCGCCAACGCGATGCCCACTCGCGGCGACTGATTCAGGTCCACGAACGCCTTCAGCGAGTCGAGGGTATTCAGCAGCGCGTGGCCGTGGTTTTCGATTGCCAGGTACGAGTCGTACTTCTCGGCCAGCTCGATCTCGGGTTTCAGGCTTTCCAGGAACTTCCGCATTTGAACGGTAAGCGGTTGACCTTTGTCGAACCGCGTGCTGCCGCGCACGGCGACTCCGCCGCCAAGTTGTCCGAGCAGCTTGGCGTAACGAGGATAGCCGCCCCGGTAAACGGAAAATGAAAACAGCTTCAGGTTGTTTTTTTCGAGAATCCTCCTCAGTCCGCCGGCACCGAGCCGCTTCTGAACGTCGTCGAGGTGAGGGCATCCGGCGTGAGCCGACCAGATGTCGATCGCTTCGAAGCCGAGACGAGCGATTCGCGCACAGGCCTCCTCAATCCGAAGCGCCATGAAGTGGATCGACGAAGTGGAAAGCCGCATGGTCCAACGCGACGGACCGGTTCCCTGCGTCTCAGAGGCAACGGCGCCCGGTGTTGCCGCCCCGGCCAATGCTATCGCGGCTGTCTTCCCCAAAAACTCTCGGCGTGAGCAACACGCCAAGCGATCTTGGTCCCCGTGCTGAACAGTGACAAAACGCGCTTTCATGATCGATTCCCCCTTGTCTCGCTCGCTGGACAGCAAGGCTGTCCCGTCCACTTTGCCGACGACGATCATAGCCAGCCTGTCCGACGCGAGTAAACCTCCAGGGACCGAGTACGACACCGGCTCAAAAACCGAGCGACGGGGCCGCCGGCGCTCCCCCACTTGACAACACAGATGCGGCCTCCATACTGAATCAACCAAACGGATCACGCCAACGAAATTGTTTTTCGATAAGGACGGGCACCATGCCGCGAATCGACGCGAAAACAAAAGTGTGCGCCGTGATCGGGCATCCGATCGGGCATTCGCTGTCGCCGGAGATGCACAACGCGGCTTTTGAGGCTCTGGAACTGCCGTACGTTTATGTGGCTCACGATGTCGAGCCCGGACAGGTGCAAGCCGCCCTGGAAGGCATCCGCGCCCTCGGGTATCGCGGTTTGTCGGTGACCATTCCGCACAAGGTCGAGGCGATGCACGCGGTGGACGAGGTCGACGAGACGGCTTTGGGGATCGGCTGCATCAACACGGTCGTGAACGAGTCGGGACGGCTTTTCGGCACCAATTCAGACGGGCTGGGTGCGTTGGGGGCATTGCGCGACGCCGAGGCTGATCCAGAAGGACGCCGCGTGGTGATTCTCGGTTCGGGCGGGGCGATCGCCATCACGTTGGCGCGAGAAGCTCCGCCGGAGCACATTACGATTCTGGGCATCGAACTGGATCAGCTTGAGCGGCTAGTTGCGGACGTGCGCCAGCGCGGTCGATCGGACGTAAAGGGCGAGGAGCTGACCGACGAGTCGCTCCGCCGTGTGCTTGCCGACGCCGACCTGCTGCTGCATTGTTCGCCCGTCGGCATGCATCCGAACGAAGGCCGCAGTCTGGTGCCGCCGGAGCTATTGCGTCCGCAGTTGGTTGTGTTCGACGCCGTTTACAATCCCCGCCGCACGAAGCTGCTCGAAGATGCGGCCGTCGCAGGTTGTCGAACGGTCGAAGGAATCGAGATGTTCCTCGGACAAGCCTACGTGCAGTTCGAGCTGTGGACGGGCTTGAAGGCCCCGCGTGACGTCATGCGGCGAGTGGTAGAAGCGAGACTGTGATCAGAGCCGTACGAGACCGAGGGAGGAACGCACTGTGAACGTCGTGCTCGTCGGTTATCGTGGGACGGGGAAAACGGCCGTCGCGCGCTGCGTGGCCGAACGGTTGGGGCTGATCGTCGTCAGTCTGGATGAGGAGATTCAGCGGGCGGCCGGCAAAAGCATTCCGGAGATCGTGGAAGAACGAGGTTGGCCGGGCTTCCGAGATCTGGAAGAAGAAATCGTCCGCAGGTTTGCCGCACGCGACGGACAGGTCCTGGACTGCGGCGGCGGCGTGATCGAGCGGGAAGCAAATTTCGAGCCGCTGCGGGCGGCCGGACCCGTTTTTTGGTTGAAGGCGTCCGTGCCCACCATCGTCGAGCGCATTGCCGGCGACACCCAGCGCCCGTCGCTGACCGGTACAAAGAGTTTTACAGAGGAAGTGGCGGAGGTGCTTGAGCGCCGAACCCCTCTTTACCGCCGGATCGCTCACTACGAAATCACCACCGACGACCGCAGCATTGACGAAATCGCGACCGAGATTTGCCGAATCGCAAAGCAATCATAACTCACGAGTCACCGGACCGCATGCCGGCCGGTCCATCCGACACACCGGTTTGTTGTGTTGTCTCGCAAGCCTCGAGCGCGACGGCGGCTACTCTTCCTCCAGCCGGAAGCCGATGCGGACCGTCGCTTGGTATTGCTTGACCTTTCCGTCCGCGATCGAGCCGCGCAACTCCACGACTTCGAACCAGCTCAGGTTCCGAACCGTCTCAGCCGCCTTGGCGACGGCGTTGGCGGTGGCTTCGTCAAAGGAATTCGGCGATGTCCCGACGATTTCGATCTTCTTGTACACAGGCTCCGTCATTTCTCACTCCTTAGATCGAGCGTCCCACGTTGCATCTGCCTGCTGGCACGACATGTGCCCCCACATACTCCAGTTGGGTCCATCAGTTTAGAGGTTTGGCGGGAAACCGCAACGCTTGGCGGGAAAGAGCACAGAATGGGGGCCGTCGCAAGTCGTGGGGATTTCATCCTGTTCGGCGTTTGCGGCGGCCGCCGATGAAGCTGTCGAGGACCAGGTTGCCCAGGTCGTGAGCGTTGCAATAGGCCGCCACGCCACGCGAGACCCGTGCCATCTGCTCCACAAAGTTGACCAGCCCCAGATAGAAGTAATCTTCGACCAGAGCGAAGCTCGAAAGGTGGATGCCTTCCCGGGCGCAGCGAGCCACTTCGGCCAGCGTGGCCCGAGCCGTTCGCTCCGACGGCGGATAGATCAGCAGCAAGTCGCGGCCTTCGATGTGGGCCGTCGGCTCACCGTCGGTGATCGTGATGATCTGCTTGTTTTGGGCTGGCTGGCGACTGAGCATCCGGCGGGCGAACTGCAGCCCGGCATGAATGTTCGTGAAATGCTGCGGCACGAACCGGGGCGGATGGTCCAGATTGATCCGCAATCGTACGCGCGGATCGAACAGGCTCACCTCCTTCGGAGCCGCCATCAACAAGTCCCGCTCCGAAAGCGGCGTCGCGTACGTGTAAAAGCCCACGAACTGCAACGAATCGGATTGGTATCGACCTCGCACCAGGGCCTGTAGCGCCATCGCCACCCGCTTGGCTTGCCCGAACTTGCCGAAGCGGCTCATGCTGCCCGACATGTCCAGCAGCACGACTGTCGCGCACGTCGTTTGAAACTCCGTGTCGTAGACGACCAGATCATCCTCGGTGATCTGAACCGGAGCTCCGCCGCCTTGACGATGTAGAGCGTTCTTGAGCGTTTCGTGCAGATTCAGGTCGGCAATCGGGTCTCCGTACTCGTACGGCCGGGACTCTTCGTGAAGCGTCTCTCCAGGGCCGCGAAACGGTGTCTCGTGCTTGCCCAATTTGTCCTTGCGGGCGACGTGGAACAGCTCCTCCAACGCCCGGTTCTCGACCCGCCGGACGGCCTTCGGCGTCACGCGGTAGCGGCCCTCCTGGTCGCGCTCGATGTACCCGTGCTGGACCAACAGCTCCAACACTTCGGAGTCGTCGTCCGACTGATCCAGATAATCGAGAATATGTTCGCCGTACTCCAGCAAGTACTGGCTCAGCTCGTCAAACGCATGATCAGCCGACTGGGGCGTGAACCGCTGCGTGCCGTCCCAACGGGAGTATTCGAAAACGGGCATGATGCACAGACCGGATCAATACTTTCGAAAGAAGTTCGCACGCGGATCCAGAACAAGGAGCCCCCTGGCTCCGCCAGTTCCTCCTGGCAACACCAGCATTGTTTCCGCTATTCGGGGGCCAGGCAAGGGGCCCGGATCAGTCGTTGGACAACTCGCGTCGTTTTGGCTATCGTGACGATCGCCGCGATGATGCCGACCGTCGTTCGGTCGGTGTGGTTTCGGCTTCAGTTGGATGCGATTGCCGGGAGGCCAAACGATCGACATTCATGCACCACGGTGGGCGCTGTGGCGCAGCATTTCGCAGGGATTCTTCTTAGGACTCAGGAAACCGCAGCCATGACACAGACAGATTACCGCTGGCAGACTCCGTTTCCGAAAGTGGGTATTC
>JAADHY010000734.1 GCA_013151585.1 Planctomycetota bacterium | reverse complement strand
CGTTGACGACGACTTTTCCGCTCGCGTCGACGACCACAAAATCTCTCGGGCACACCGTACCGTAAGAGCTGGCATTCACGGTCAACGCGAGAAAGCCGTCGTCCACCTGTTCCAGCACAACCGCAACGGCACGGTACGCCAGGAAAATGCCTTTCCTACGGACTGTCGCTTGGTGACCTTTAGCGCAAACGACGAAAGTCGAACCACTCCGACTCAGCACGTGAACTGTTTCTGCTCGGTTCCGTCCGTCCGGGGGTGTCCCAATACCGATGGCCCGACGCGGGGAGTTGAAAAAAACGCAGGGAGATTCCCCGGCTGGGAGGCCATGTAGCTCCAACCATACCCCGTGAATCTTGCTTCGCACGATGCCGCCGTCGTTGACCGTAAGGCGGTGGCTCTCCGGGAATAAATCCACCGGCGCCAAATCCGGTAACGTGGCGTACCATTTGGCTAATGTGGCCGTGAGGACCGACTTGTGGTCGATCCAGCCCTGGCGCCCGCCCATTCGGCTCCGAAGCCGAGCCCGTTGAACCCGCTGGACGGTGAGCCTCCTTGCTTTTGGCATGGAACCGAGCGTGTGAGCTTGCCCCCGGAATGCGACTTTCCGCAGTGTCACCACTGTCCCGCCCGGTTCGATGGTTGCCGGGACTGGGGTTTGCTGCAACTCCCTTTTCAGCCACTGTTCCGGCCGCGTCGAATACGACATTGGCTTTCGGGGCGGCTCTGTCCGTTCCGCCTTACGGGACGGCGCCACCGAGTTCACCACCGCCTGGTCAAAGGCCGCGGCGGCCCCGATCGCCAACAGCACTTTGGCCCACACCCAGCTTCTGAATCGCCTTCGCCTCGGATCGACCATGGCTGCTGCCCCCGCTCGGAACTTCGAGCGTGTTTCAAAACCCGGCCCCCCGTTGTGCGCGGGTCTCCTGCCCCCGCACCTCGCTCGACCACAGGTCTCCAGAGGCCGACGGGACGCAGGTTTTGGAACAGCCTGTCACGCTCAACGCGATACCTCCCCGTGCTTGAGTTGTTCTCACAACGCTCTGTACGAATCAGACATAACCGAAACTATCAGAACGCGGGCTCGTCGGCGTCGAAATCGCCACCGGCTCGCTATTGACCCAGCGGAGTATCAGAAGAATATGCCACGTTGTGCGCGTGGCTCCATAGTCCGCACAATCGCTCGACCGCGGGTCTGCAGACGCCGAGCTCTGACCAGCGTCTTTCGCTCGCCCGTCAGCCCTTGCACCACGCAGACGTAGGCCAAACCTATGGGCCGTGCGTTCCCAGCCAGAGTCTGGGAACGAGGGGCACCGGGCGTCCCTTCCTGGTGCGTCCGAAGGCCCCATTTTCTCACACGAAAAGACGCTCTGTCTGTGGAACGGGAATCGTTTCAAGTCCGCGCGTTCTCTGCGCCTCTGCGCGAGAACGAGTTATGGCGCAGCCGGATAGAAATGTCGTGGCCCAACTCGCCAGAGTTTGGGCAAAAGCCACACTTCGCCAAAGTCTGGCGACTTCAGCTACCTCCACAAAAGGAACAACCAAACCAGCCGCGGCATATCATTTGAGTATACCAATCAGTATGAAGCTCCCGATGGACGGATCTGCCCGCCGCTCCGCCGTGCTTGGGACCACTCAGCCCGCCCGGAACGTGCAAGACGACCTTCCAGACGACCGCTCCCACGCTCACGGCAACCGACCAGCCCAATCGCAGAAAGCCTCAAACTGCTCATCCACCGTGTCGATCGGATCGGTCAACAGCGTGTCGCCGGGCGAGGGATCCACTCCGTTACCTCCGCCCGTCACCGTGTCCGCCTCGCCGTCTCTCGCGTCGATCGTGTCGTCGCCTTCTTCGCCGAGCAGGACGTCTTCCCCCGGATCATCTCGGCTGCCGTTGCCGAGCGGATCAGCGCCGAGCCGATCATCCCCAGGCCCTCCCAGGGACGTGTCGTTTCCGGCTCCTCCGAGCAACGTGTCACCATCATCGCGACCTGTCAGGCAGTCATTTCCCGCTTCGCCGAAGAGCCGGTCTCGCCCGGCACCCCCATCGATTTCGTCGTCGCCGTTGCCACCTTTAATCGTGTCCCTACCATCACCACCAGTCAGCCAATCGTTCCCCGAGCCGCCGTAGATACGATCTCGTCCGCGACCGCCATCGACGGAATCGTCACCATCCCCAGCAAAAAGACTGTCATGACCCACGTCACCAATCAGGGTATCTTGGCCAGCGTGACCGTAAAGGGTATCACTGCTGCCTTGGCCTTTCGCGTAGTCGTTTCCGCTGCCGCCGAACAGTAAGTCGCGACCGGCCGAACCGAACAAAGAGTCGTCGTCATCCTGGCCAAACATTGTGTCGTTTCCGAACCCACCGTCCAGGAGGTCGTTTCCGCCCGATCCCAAGATTAGATCGCCGGCGTTACCACCAGCGAGTGTGTCGTCTCCATCATAGCCACGCAACAAATCGACCCCGTCGCCGCCTTCGATCGAGTCGTTCCCGGCCATCCCCAGGATCCGATCGTTGCCGGGGCCGCCAATCAGCGTGTCGGCCGCACTGCTTCCAATCAGCGTGTCGGCGTCGTCGCCGCCATCCAGGATGATCCCAGTGGCGAAACCGCTCTCAGGCGACTGCACCCAAATGAAATCACGTCCGCCGCCGGCGTTGATGGTCAATCCCTCGGATGGAACCGGGTCGCCACCACTGAAGTCCACGATCAAGTGGTCGGCCGCGGCCGAACCCTGAATGAGCACGTGAGGAAGTGTGGCGATCGGCCAGCGGCCAAGCTCTTCACCGCTCTCGCGACGAAGCACCACGTCATCCCCGTCGCGCTTCCACACGAACCGACCGCCGCCATCGGGCAACGCGATCGGCCCGAATCGGTTTCCGAAGTCGACGCCGTCAACAATCTGGCCTTCGCTCACCACCACCTCCTGCGACGGAACGACCGGGCCCGTGGCCGCCACCAACGTGGCTTCCACCCGAAGGCCGGTCGGATTCCAGCGACCGAACCGCGGCCCGCTGTTCTGAAGCTCGAACCGGATCGTGTTCCGACCGGCGACGAAGGCCCCGGCTCCCACCTCACCGACCTCTTGGAACGCCAAATAGTGGGCCGCCGTCAGGTCCTCGGGCGTGTAGACCTGCGTGTCGTTGACCCAGATCGCCAAAAGCGTGTCATCGGCCGCAAAACGCAGGCCGCGCAGACGAGCCGTCGGCGCCTGCTCGGCCGTCAAATCGACCGTGGTTTGATAAAAATAAGTTCCGCCGGGAGCTCGCGTGTTCGTGGTCGGCGAGACCCAGCGCGATTGACCGGATGCCCCATCGTCGATCCACGCGTCGGGAATGTTGCTCACGCTCCGGACCGGCAGTAACCAGAAGCCGCCCGTGCCGCCCATCCCGATCCGCCAATCCGTGTCGTAGCGACCTGAACCGACCTTTTGCCCCGAAGCCTCGTCAAACCCGGTGCTGACGACGTCCAAAACCTGCCAGTCCGCTGTGCCCGGCTGCGTGACCTCCCATCCAGGCCGCATGACCTCGCACACCGAATACGTCCCCGGCTCTAGACCGACAAAAGCAAAAGCATACTGACCGGTTTCGTCTTCTTCCGGCGTGGCCGGGTCATCGTCTTGCGTCACCGTCTGCGGCTCGCCGTCGTCGAGCCTCCCGTTCCCGTTCAGATCGAGATAGATCGTCCATCCGGCCAGCCCCGGCTCATCCGGATCGCGCACCCCGTCTCCATTCAGGTCGTTCCACTTGATGCCGCGAATGATGGCTCCTTCGGCCGGTGGTCCTTGATTCCCGAAGTCCAGATCGGCGAAGTCCTGCCCCGACTGAGGCGTGACTTCATACGTTCCTTCTGCGGGAGCCGTCTGCAGCCAGCCAGCCGGTAGCACTTCGCTCACCGTGTGCGTACCGGGGCCGACGTCCGTGAAGACGTAGTTCCCGTCCTGATCCGTCACGACCGTTTCATCGATCGTCCCGTCGCTGTGCAGGTCCAGTTGGATCGTCCACTCGGCCAACCCCGGCTCGCCCGCGTCACGCTGACCGTTGCCGTTGATGTCCTCGAACTTCGTCCCGCTCAGCGTCACCAACTCAAAGTTCCCAAAGTCCAGCCCGGACCGCTCCTCACCGGCTTGGACCGTCACGCGATATTCACCCGGCGCAACCGGTTCGGGAGCTGTTTGTCGCCAGCCTTGTGCCTCCACTTCGCGCACTGTGTAGGAGCCTGGTTCGAGTCCTGTAAACTTATAGGTTCCCGTCTCGTCTTCCGGCGTATCCGGATCATCGGCACGCGTCACGGTCTCCGGCTCGCCCGGATCGAGCTGCCCGTTCTGGTTCACATCCAGATAGATCGTCCACCCGTCCACCTCTGGCTCGCCGACATCCCGCACGCCGTCGCCATTCATATCGTTCCACTTGACGCCGCGGAGTAGCGCTCCGGACTGAACATCCACCGGTGTTGTTTCCAATTGCCATCCGATTGCTGGCTGGCCACTGAAATTGACCTGCGTCCCGGCGAAATCTTGAGTCGTGGTGAAGTTCGCCGTGTAAAGCCGCGTGGGCAAAGGCCCGCCCGGCCATTGGCCGTTCACATCGAACCACAGAAACAACACGAATCGATCCGTGCTCGGATCGTTGTCAAAGTCGTCCGTGTCCGCCTGATCTTGCACCGTCGGTGAGCCCAAGAGATTCGTCGGAACCTCATAGGCCAACTGCGACGAATCGTAATGCATTCGAAGCGTCAGCCCTGTCAGCGAATTGTCTAACGGATCTGTCGCGTAGGTCACGTCAAACTGAACCGGGACGCCAGATCCGGCAAAGAGTTCTGCTGGATCCGGAGTAATAATCTGATGCCGAAGGACCGGGTTGACCGTCACGGTCACCGTCGCTGTATCCTCGCCCCCATTGTCGTCACTGACCGTGTACTGGAACGTATCTTGACCGGTGAAACCAGCATCCGGCGTGTAGCGGACCGTACCATCCGCATTGATGGCCGTTTGCCCGTTGGCCGGTTGCGTCACGGCCGTCACGGTCAGTGGATCACCGTCTGGGTCCGTATCGTTAGAAAGGACGTCGATGTCTACCGGGGTGTCTTCATCAGTCGCCGCCGCATCATCGATCGCATCGGGCAGCTCGTTTTGCGCCGTGACATTCACCGGCGTCACATTCAACTGCCATGCGATGGCTGGCTGCCCGCTGAAATTGATCTGCGTCCCAGCGAAGTCTTGAGTCGTGGTGAAGTTCGCCGTGTAAAGCCGCGTGGGCAAAGGCCCGCCCGGCCATTGGCCGTTCAGATCGAACCACAAAAACAAGACGAATCGGTCCGTGTTCGGATCGTTGTCAAAGTCGTCCGTGTCCGCCTGGTCCTGCACCGTCGGCGACCCCAAGAGATTCGTCGGAGCCCCATAGGCTAACTGCGACGAATCGTAATGCATCCGAAGCGTCAAACCCGTCAACGAATCATCCAAAGGATCCGTCGTGTAGGTCACGTCGAAGGTCACGGCGTCACCTGGGGAAGCCGTAATCGAGTCCACGGACGGAGTAATGATCTGCGCATTCAAAAGAGTGCGATCTTCCAAAAGTTCCGCGGCTGCGGTAGTCCTCGCCCGGCAACGACGTTTCCGCCCCGTGAATGCAGCGTATCGAGAACGAATATGCGTGTCTCTCGATGTTAAGAAACCAAGCCAATGTTGAAACAACATAGCAGCACCTCCAGGATGATGTGAACGGATAACTTCTAGTCGAAGCCTAGTCGGTCTGCCCTCTGCTGCCGATGACAACCTGAATCTGCATTGGAACCGTTAAGCTTCACGCCACCGACCCGGCCAATAAACGCCGTTCCCTGCGTGTCGTGGCGAACAACGGCTCGCCCATTGCTCACTCCGTGCGGCGAATGTCGCTTTTTTAGCTGTCGTAAGCCAAATCTCGGGCATTCGGCGCAACTCAACTTGGGCTCCGTTACCTTCGCGCCCCGAGCCTCACATGTCCGGACTCATGGCGCCAGCTCCTGCTGCTGCAATAAGTCAAGAGCCTCTCCGAAGTTCAGGGTAACCGCTCTGCCCATGAATCAAACTCAGCAAACATCTCGGTCAGCTCAGGGATAAGTAGCCCTTCGCTTGATGCCCTCTCCCAAGTCTCGGCGGGCCAGTGACCGTCGTCGCGTTCGCTGGACACACCGGAAGTGCGTGCGCCGCTCGGAGCAACACCCGCAACAGCAGGGGCTATTGGCTGCATGAAGGACTCAGCGCCAGCTCCGTTTCCGACTTCCGCCAAGGGCTCCCTCCATGACTGGACCACAGCCTGCGACTCCGACATCGAGCTCATAGTCTGTACGCGTAGCGCTGCCGGCGCCGGTGACGACTCCTGGATCCTAACGGGAGACGGCAACTGCGAGAGTGGATCGCCCAGGCCAACGCAGTTTCGGAATTGATCCAAGTACGCGATAATCTCGTCCGGATCGGTCCGCTGCCCATCGGGATTGACCGCCCCTTCCGTCAACGGGCCATCCGTAAATCCCGCCAGGTACCGGATGATCAGAATCCCGTCGCTCAGAGCCAGTTCTTGACCGTCCGCGTCCACGTCCAGATACTGGCGGTTCGCATTCCAGGTACGCGATGATTTCATCCGGATCGGTGCGCTGCCCATCGGGATTGACTGCTCCCTCCGTCAGCGGTCCATCTGTGAAACCGGCCAAATACCGGATGATCAGAATCCCGTCGCTAAGAGGCAACGCCTGACCATCTCCGTCCACGTCGAGGCAGAACGGCCAGCCCACTGTGACCGTCGCGGAATTCCCTTCGAACCCATAACCCACAGGCGGCGTCCCGGTAAACCGCACCACCGTTGTTTCGCCCGGCTGCGCGTTCGGATTAACCGTGAAGGATCCGTCGAACAAATCGGTCGGCAACGTCCCGCCAGGAAACTGTCCGTTGATGTCGAACCATAGAATGAGCAGGTATTTGTCGGTCTGTGGATCGCCGTCGTAGTCCTGCGTGTCGTTTTGGACCTGCACAGTTGGGGCATCCAGCGCATTGTTCAGCCCCTCGAAGGTCAACATCTGCGAGTCGTAATGCATCCGGAGCGACAAACCGGTCGTCGCGTTATTCACGTCCGACGTGGTGTACTCCACCCGAACGGCCACCGGGGCCCCGGCGGGCGCTACGGCATCGTGGCCTGTGACGATGACCCGTTTCCCGGCAGGCTGCAGCCCGGCATCTAACGTCAAATCGTCCACGGTGGCATCGAAGTAAAACGGGCCAATCAGGCCGCTGACATCGGCGTCGCTGTCCAGGCTGTCGTCGCTGCCCTGATCCGGAAGTGTGAAGGAATGCCCGTTGGGGCTGATGACTTTGACGTAGTATGTACCGCGGGGGACGTTCTCGAAGAGGTACTGGCCATTGTCGCCGGTCGTTTGACGGTCTCGCACTGGCAGATCGTCGTCCGTAGCGACTTGTCCGTCCGGCCCGGCGTGCCACAGTTCGAACCCCACGCCCGCCATCGGGGGCTCGCCGGAATCTTGGATGCCGTCGCCGTCTTCATCCAGCCAAGCGTAATCGCCGATGTTGGCCAAGGGCAGCGTTAGTTTGTAGTCTTCGACTTCGCCGTCGGGGGCTTCGCCGGTCGGCGAAAGGCCGCCGGCAGTGCTGAGCCGAAAACGCGCGAAAGTATCGCCGTCGTCCGGCCAGGATGGCACGAAGAAATCCAGTCGATTCTCTCCGTTCTGGACTGCGACGCTGTCAAAAATCTTTTCTCCGGCATCATCCCAGTCGCCGTCGCCGTTGAAGTCCAGCCAAGCATCCAGCTTGGCGCCGTTCGGAGCGTTCAGCACGTTGACGATAGCCTTGGCCCACTGGCCGACGCCGAGGTCCTCGAACGTCACGCCGTCCTCATCGTCGACGCCGTTGGTGTCATCCCCGTCCGCATTCGTCGACGCCTGCCCATCCGGTTCGGTATCCCGGTCGTTGCCGAGCAAAGGCCCCGTCGCGACGTGCCGTGCGCCGTTGTCGGCTAGCAAGGCTGCATAGGGCGCGGGAGCGTCACCGTAATCCAATGCAACGTTACTCAGTTTTCTGAATTCGAACCCATTAACGATCACCTCCGTTTCCACTCCCGTCTGTGGAGCCTGCCCGCCCGCCAGCCAGAGGTTCATATGAACCTTTTCTTCTCCGGCGATTGGCACGTCATCCCCTTCGTATGTCCATTCGCGAATTAGGTGATCAGCAGACGGCAAAACAGGAGAATTGCCGTAATAACTCTGAAAAGTGACCTTGCCAGGCTCCCAAATAATCTTGTGCGTCGAGTTGTTCCCATTCAAATGGAGAGGGAACTGCACCATGTGCCCGGGTTGCCTCCCGGGCTGGACAACAAACTGGCCCGCTGGTGCCTGCGAGTTCCCCCAACGGCTGAATTCGACGTCGAGCTCATTGGTGTCATTCAAATAGGTAAACAGTCCGACCACAACGTTTGGATCCAGCTCCTCAACGTCCGTAGACAAGTAGAAGGTGTATTCTCCATAACCTAGCGAGTCGACTGACCGGACTTCTGTCGAATACCACCTCCCGTTCTCGTTCTTGATGGTGAGATGGAGGCGTCCCTGGACGTCGACCCAGACGTCATCTACTTCGTTCGACCAATAATTCGGCCCGGGCCCCACCCGATTTTCGGTACCCCGCTTGACATTCCATGTGTACCCGGAAAACGTGATCTGGCGGTCGCCCACGACCAGCGAAGCTGTCGCTACATCACTCCAAGCGCCGTCGTCGTCCTTCGCCTGGAATTGAATCGTGTGCTCACCTGGTTGAAGATTGCTTGCCGACACCTCGAGATGATCCCGCTCTCCTAACAATCCGTCCAAGCTAGAAACCCAACGATAGCCGACGATACTTCCATCCTGATCAGTCGCTTGGCCGTTCAAAGACACCGTGTCGGAATAAGAAACACTTTCCGGGGAGATTGAAACAATCGCCGCTGTCGGCCTGTTGTTGGCGTCACCGGCTAAAACGACGCGTACTTGGCTTTGTCCTGGAGCATTCGTTGTCAAGATCAATTCGCCCGCAGACTGCCCCCCATCCACGGGACGGAATGAAACCACAATGTCTAGCGATTGCCCCGCAGGAACCACCCAGTCATCGAGACTCCCCGGGCCATTCTGCAACGACAAATGGAATTCCTCCGAAACAGTGACCTCCGAAACAACTAAGTCCGCCCTGCCGTCGTTTTCGATTCGTAAGCGGCGAGCTTCGGATTCACCGACATTCACCACACCAAAATCGAGCGATGTAGATGTTAGATTTAAATGCGGCTCCGCCGCGCGCCCGACCGCGGGCCCGGACAATTCACTCTCCGACGAACCGTTTGCATCGGTCGCAGCCGTAACCCAGTAGTAATAATCTCGCCCCGAAAGCACCGACGGATCCGTGAAAGACGTTTCTCGGCTCCAATCGCCAAGGGGCGTTTTCGGGCCGGTTTCGGAGTCGCTGCGGTACACCCGATAGTAATACCCAGGCACCACGGGATCCCATTGGACGACCACACCACCGACAAAATCCTGTGTCGCCGTGACACCTGCGGGGGAATCGGCCTGAAAAGAGGCCATTCCGACTACCAATTGGGTTCGGTCAGGCACGCTTTCCCCGGCCGCAGGGCCCGCTGAGAGGTAGCTTGGAAGAGGAGCAATCGCGGCCGTGACCGTGTAGTAATAGATGGTCTCCGGAATAGCAGTTCGATCTTCAAAGAAAGTCTCGGTGGTGTAACCCAAAAGCTTCAGCTGGGAATCTGGCGCATCCGCCCGGTAGACACCGTAGGCACCGGCTTCCGCGACCGGAGTCCAAGTCAAACGCACACGTCCCGGCAGGGGTTCGGCTTGCAGGCCGCCCGGTCCCCGCGTCAGTGATGGCTTTGCTCCACGCAGCGTCGGATAGCTCTCCCCTTGCTGTATCTCCCAGATGGTTTCGAAGTTCCATCCGAGGTCTCTGTAAGTCGCCTCCTGTTTCATCTCCGCGGTTGAAACGCCAAGGGAATTCTGTGGCTGCCGGGAACTCCCATCACCTACGGCTCGGGAATCGCCGAACCCCGTTACATTGACATCCCACACCGACGCGTCGACGAATCCACCATTCTCGCCAACTAGCGCTCCATTCGCCGGATACGTGTTGCCGAAAGTCGCTGCGACAAATGAGCGCTCAATGCGGCCACGGTTTAGACCGGCAACCCCCCCGACAGGCTTACGACCCTCCACTCTGTTCATGACGTAGGAGTCCAAAATGCTCTCCACCCCAGTTGTAGAATAATTACGGCCCGCAATTCCCCCG
>JAADHY010000074.1 GCA_013151585.1 Planctomycetota bacterium | reverse complement strand
CCCTTCGCCCTCTCGGCCCCAGCGCTTTGTCCCAGCGTCTTTGTGGCATGAGCCGTACGCGTTAGCATCGAGTGGCTTCACCCGCAGTTAGCGCCTTTGGCTCATTCGCCCAAACCCTTTTTTCTTGATCGGCAACAGACCGTCACGCGCTGTCGGGGACCGCACGAAGCGGTGGCATCGCCTCCGATCCCGGCCATTCTCGCTAACGGCCGCTCCCCGTCGTTGCTTTGTTCGGGCTCCTTGTTCTTCTGACCTGGCAGAAGGAACGTCGTGCGGCTCGCTGGCCGCCAAACATCCTCGTGCGCGATGCAAACTCGTCGAGCGTGTGTTCTGGCCGACGAATGTTATAGCGGGACATTGCCGGATTTGCACGTCCAGCACGATTCGCGCCATCCCAAGCGCCGTGAGCCTGAAGATCGAGAGGCAAGTGCGACAAGTTTCATAACCATGCTCGAAGAAAATCTACGCATTCGTCCGGTTCTGCGGGTTGGGCCGAGTCGGTGGGGAAGCAGCGGATCAGTCCGCGAAGGCAACGTCGGGACGGACTGGCCTCGGCAGCTTTCGCTGGTGCGGCTGATAGGGCCAGGCAAAACGACTCATCGTAACTCGTGACCGCCAAAACGATTGCGACGGGGCCGCGCGTGGCGATTGATCAGCGTCGATGGGGGCCCGCTGCTCTGCTGCGTTTGGCGGTCCGCTTCTGCTGTCTTCGCCCTTCGGCCTTGCCACGGTTCTCGCGGTCGCGATTTGCCGGAAGCCCTTTTCTGACCTAGGTTTTTCAGACCCGTCCGCTTGACGGACTGCGGCGTCCTGCGCGGGTGTTGCGGACGCCGTGCTTCAAGCCAGCGTCGGTTTGGCGTTGTTTGTCAATCTCTGGGACCAATCGCATGCCAGTCATTCTGGAGCAGCAGGCCAAGTCGGAAGCGCTCGGCACGACGGAAAAGAGGCGGCCAGGTGCGGCCACCGGGAATCACCCGGGCGGATCGGGCCGTCTGCTGCGCGTATGCCACGTCAGCATGACACTGCAAACCGGCGGGCTGGAACGCTTGCTGGTGGACTTCGGCCGATTCTGCGACCGAAGTCGCTTCGAGCTTTGTTTCGTCGCCCTAGACGAAATGGGCCAGCCAGCGAAAGAGCTGCGTGAATTGGGCTGGTCGGTCGTCAGCGTGAAATCGGCCGGCGGCCGTACGAGAAGGATCCAAGCTTTAGCCGAGCTGTTTCGCGCGGAGCGTGTCGACTTGGTTCATTCGCATAACACGTACGCTCACTTTCATGCCAGCATGGCGGCGCGGTGGGCCGGAGTCTCAGCCGTGATCAATACCCAGCACGGCCGTGGCTGCGGCGACGGATGGAAAGCAAAAGCGCAGTTCTTCTTGGCCAATCGGTTGACCCGGTGGATCGTCGGCGTGTCGGAAGATGCCTCTCGTCTGTGCCGTCGGCAAGACATTTTCTCCGCTCGCAAAATCATCACCATTCACAATGGCATCGATTTGGAACGATTCGCTTTTCGCGGACCGCAGTGCCACAACACGGCGATCAGTGTCGCGAGGTTGTCGCCCGAAAAGGATGTCTCGACTCTATTGCGAGCGGTCGCGGAAGTCGTGCCGCACGTCCCCGATTTCCAGCTCCGAATCGTCGGCTCCGGAGCGGAAGAAACACGATTGCGACGCTTGGCGGACGAGCTGGGCATCGTTCGACACGTCCAGTTTCTGGGCGAGCGTTGGGATGTGCCGGAATTGCTGGCTCGCTCTGGCCTGTTTGTTTCCTCTTCGCGAACAGAAGGCATTTCGCTGACACTTCTAGAAGCGATGGCTGTTGGCTTGCCCGTCGTGGCCACGCGAGTGGGCGGCAATCCCGAAATCATCGTCGACGGCCAGACCGGGCGGTTGGTCCCGAGCCAAGATCCGACGGCGCTGGCGAAAGCCGTCGTCGACTTGTGTCGGCACCCGGAGCGATGGCCTCAGATGGGGCAGCGCGGCCGGCGACGGGTGGAACAGCTTTTCGACATCCGAAAAGCCGTGCAGCGGTATCAAGACCTGTACTGCCAAGTCCTGGAGGTCTCATGAGCTCGCAGCCTCGTCCTTTGAAATTGGCTTTGGTCGGCTGTGGCCAAATTGCAGACGCCCATTTGGATCAGATGCGAAGGATCGCCGGCGTCCAAGTGGTCGCCGTGTGCGACGTGCTGGAAGACCTGGCCCGACAAGCGGCGGAACGGTTCGACGTCCCGCAACGTTTCAGCGATGTGCAGGCGATGTTGCAAGCCGTTCGGCCCGATGTGCTGCATATCACCACGCCTGTGCAAACGCACGCTCCGCTGGCCATTCAGGCGCTTCGGTCTGGAGTGCATGTTTATGTCGAGAAGCCTTTCACGCTGGACGCAGCCGAGGCACAACACGTGCTCGATGAAGCCTGCGCGGCCGACCGGCTTGTCTGTCTGGGCCACGATCAGCTTTATGACCCAATTTGGCTCCGATGCCGCGAACTGTGTCAAGGCGGACAGATCGGCGAGGTTCGTCACGTCGAGTCGGTGCTGGGCTACCCGATTGACGGCCCTTTCGGGAGGCAAGTTGCCTCGGACCCGAACCATTGGGTACGGCGCCTGCCCGGCGGACTGTTTCATAACACTCTTTCGCATCCGCTATACCGGATCACAGAGTTCTTGACGGATGAGCAGCCGGAAGTCTGGGCCACTTGGTTCTCGCATGACGAACGGTATCCGTTTCCGACCGAGCTGCGGGTCCACTTGCGCGGACGGCGGGTGACGGGCAGCCTGTTGTTCACTAGCGCGGTTCGGCCGCGTTTTCGAAGGACTCGCGTCTACGGAACGGCTGGCACGCTGGACGTCGATCTGGAAGGCCAAGTCCTCCGGCACGAACGCGATGCTCGGCTGCCGGGCGTCTTCGCGAAGCTGGAAACGCCTTGGCGTCAATGGCGGGAAGCCTTCCGCAATCTCAAGACGAACATCCGCCGATTCTGTCGCAGCGATCTGCACTATTTCGCTGGCATGCGACGTCTGTTCGAGTTGTTCTACGCGGCGATCCGAGAAGGCGGAGAACCGCCCATTCCGTACGCGGAGATTATCCGTTTCACGCGGTTACTGGACACGATCTTTGCGAGCTGTCGGCGATGGGACGCGGTTAAAGACTGGCCGGAAGACGGCGATGTCCCACCGTTGTGTGTCAGCGAAGGGGACAGCCACTTCGACGGCATCGACAAGTCGGTCCGGGAACTGCTGCCGGTCGAAGCCAGCGCGAGTAGTGGGAGATCGCGCGGCTGAAGATGTTGCGCCGTGAGGCTGAGCGAATTCAGGAGCGTCAGGATGAACATTGTCATCACAGGAGCGACCGGCTTTTTGGGCCGTCGGCTTGTCCGCCGGCTCTTGGAGGACGGGCTGCGTGTTCGCTGCGCCGTCCGGCCCAGCAGCGACGTCTCGGCATTGCGGAACTTTGTAGGCGATGAGCGTTGGTCGGCGGTCGATGTCGTGCGCGTCCAACTGGCCGACCGCGACGAATGCCGCCGGTTGGTCGAGGACGCTGATATCGTTTACCACTTGGCTGCGGCGCTGCGAGGCAGTCCGGCGGTCCTGTTTGCCGGCACGGTCGTGACGACGCGGCGGCTGATCGAGGCGACCGTCGAGGGCGGCACCGTCCGGCGGTTCGTACTGGTCAGCTCGCTTGGAGTCTACGCGGCCGGACAATTGCCGAAGGGGGCCCTGTT
>JAADHY010000285.1 GCA_013151585.1 Planctomycetota bacterium | reverse complement strand
ACCGGCCTCCGGCCCGAACCATTTCCGGGCCACCCATCCCATCAGGAGGATCGTAGCCGAGCCGGCCGCCAGTGAAACGCTCATGCACGCCCACCGCGTCGGGCCGAACAGGACGATCACCCATTCGTTGAGCCACGGGAAAAAAGGCGGCGCGTAAAAGTGCGCATCCGGGTACCGGTAGCCTTCCTCGGCAAACCAAAGGTTCGAAACATACACGCCCTCATCGAAATGCTCGACAGCGACACGCTGCGCCCTCGCGCAGCGCAAGCCAACCCCGACAACAAACACCGCCACCCACAGGGCGACCTCAAGGCGGGAAGGAATCCTGCTGTCGGGATGGTCGAGGCGGCTAACCGCTTCGGCGTTCCGATTGGGCATAGCTCCGTTGCGTGTACATGGCCGTTCGGTGCAATCAAGTCAGAAGCCCGGCTCTTGCAGAGAGGCCGGGCTTCACTCCCTCGATGCCGACCTCAAGTTCCGCTGCGTTCCTCGATCAGCGGCTTGAGGTACTCCACGCTTTTCTTCAACGCTTCGACGCCAGAGCACTCGATCGAGAGGCAGCCGTCGTAACCGGCCTCAGCCAGCACGTCCAGGCAGCCTTTGATGTCGACGTCCCCGTCGCCGATCGCGCCGCCAGCCGTGACACCGGTCTCGTGATCGGCCGTTTGCGTCCGGACGATGTCTTTCACGTGGACGTGCCGGACGTGCTGGATTACGGCCTTCAGCGTCTCGACAGCGCTGTTGCCGGCCACCTCGACATTGCCCGTGTCGAAATTGATCGCCAGATAGGGCGAGTCGCTGAGCGACATGATCTTCAACAGCCCGTCGGCGTTCGTTGTGTAAACGCCGTGCGGTTCGATCGTGAGCGTGATGTCGTAGTTGGCGCACATCTTCAGGAGTTCATCCAGGTTGTACTTCATGATGCGAAAGGCGTCGTCGTCGGACATCCAGCCCGGCTTAGGGCCTTCGGCTGTGTTCACGATGGGAGCTCCCAAAATGTACGCGAACCGGATGGCCTTCTTCAGGTAGTCGACGCCATAGACGGTGTCGAGCAGATTGGAATGGGCACTGAGGCAAGGAACCTTCAGCCCGGCGGCCTCGATGGCTTTGCGCATCTCCATCGGGTCGTCTTCCAAACTGGTGATGTTGCAATAGCCGTAGACGTTCAGCAAGCAGCGGCCCGTCATGACTTCCGGCTCGATGTACTCGAATCCCAGCTCCTTGGCCATGCGGATGGCGTAGTTGAAGTCTTTCTCCTCGTGGCGAAACGTGTCGGCTTCGGCGCAGAGCTTCATGGCACACATCGTCTAAGACTCCTCTTTGTGGGGAAGGAACCAAACACTGCCGGTTACGAATGGCCGCATTATACGGCGCCCGCCCGCCCTTTGCACAACCGTTGAGCGCGAACCGCAGCCACTGGGCGGTGGCACGGCCAAAGCCGCGACGCCGCACACAGTCCAGCAGTCGGCGCCCCGATGGCCGCCTCGCCGCCTAACTAGACCGACCAGGCCGCTCCACAGAAACAAGCGGCACACTCTCGGCGGTTGTCGGCGGGTGAGGAAAAAGGTCTCTGACAGAGCAGACCGCGAATCACAGACACCCGCCCCATGCAAACGCCGTCGTGCGTCTTTCCAACATCCCCTGACCGACGTAAGATTCACAATGAGTGATGTGGCGCAAGTTGTGGTCTGCTTACAAGCGATCAAGCGAAAGCGTCAGGACAATGAGTAGCCGGGAGCTGTTGACAGCCAGTTTAATTGCTTTTTGCGTGTGTGAGCTGGCGATGGCGCAGGCTGGCTCCGTGCAGTTGCCGCAAGTGGAGCGGTTTTCCGCCGTGGCGACTGCGGGCGTGCCGGATCGTGGCAACGTCTTTTTGGGCGGTGTCAGCCGGGCTGCGGAGTCGCGGAGCTGGTTCGGACCGTTCCCGATGGGCCACGCGGTTGGTTGGGAACGATCCTATTCAGGGCTAAGCACACAAATATACATACATGATCTTCGGGCGATGGATGCGGCGCTGCTCGCCAGTCCGATTGCTTCCAACGAAAAGCTGGCCGACACCGAACTCAAAGGGATGGCTCGCTGGGCTTGGCAGCAGCTTCAGCAGCGCGGGCATTTCCCAGACAGCGCTCGCCGCGCTCGTTCTGGGGTCGCTTCGGGGCGGGCGGGAAAGGGCCGCACGAGGCCAACGGGCACGCCCGAAGTCGACCTCGCCCGAGGCGCCCGGTTTTTCGAGTTGGGCTCAGCCGCAGAGGCGCGAGGAAACTTCCGGCTGGCTCGGCTGTACTACCGCATGGCTCAAAAGCACGGCTCGGCGGCTGCCGCTCGACGGTTGGAAACGCTCAATTCGGGCAAGACCGCGCAGGCCAACCGTCAGATCCGAGCGTCCAACCGGTCCGTTCAGAAAAGGCTTCGGTGACAGCGGCGTGGGGCGGAGTCGGCGTCTGCTGGAACCCTCAGGCCGCCCCTTCGGCGAATTCAGGCAACAGTCGGTTCCGCAGCCGTACTTTGCGGAAACGGACCCCGCGGGCGTCGTAGAAGTAGATGTAGTTATGGTCCGAAGCCCAAATCGCTCCCAGCCGGACCGCACGGGGACCGCGAATCGAGAATCGCATTCCGCACACGCGGCCTCGGCGTGTCAATTGGGTTTCGGACATGGTGAATTGGTCAGGCAGGAGGTTTTCTTTTTCGCAAAGCGTTCGATGAATGAAGCGTTTCAGGTCGGAGAAGGAACTGATTCCGTCCACGCAGTCGCCCATCATGATCCTCTCGCTCAGGACGTTCAGGGAAGTGGCACCATTGGAGAAGACTCAGTTCGACGTGCACGGTATCGGCTTGTTTTTGTCCGCACCTTTTCGTTGCCTTCGCGATGCCGAGCGATCAATACCTTCGGCTCGATCCGTTCATTTTTCCCAGGACGAAATCTTCAAGAAACTCTGAAGTCTTCCGCAAACGACGTAGCTTTCCACGCCCGGCAGTCGGCTGTGCCGCTGCGGGCGCCAGCCGCATCAAGTCGGCAGCCGACTTGATCAGTCTCTGGCGGGTCTCTCGTGTCGGCGTTTTGCCCGTGTGAACCGTGCCCCGCTCGGGGGACGGGCTCCTTCGGATTTCCCGCCGATTAGGCGTTTTCCGCGATTTGGTTCCCACCGTTGACGTCGTGGGCTAGACTCTGATCGCCTCGGATTTCGACTTCGCAAGAGGAAGCCGTAAGGAGAAACAGCGTGCCGGTTTTTTCCGAGAACACATTACGGGATTTTGCCCAGAGACTCCTGGAAGCGGGAGGAGTCCCAGCCGAAAAAGCCACGATCGTTGCCAACAGCTTGGTATTGGCGAATCTTTGCGGATACGATTCGCACGGAGTTATGCGGATACCATTCTACGTGGCGAACATCGAAGCCGGGCGGCTGCAGCCGGAAGCCGACTTGCGGATTGAGCGGGAAACACCGGCCGTGATTGTTGGCGATGGCGGCTGGGGCATGGGACAGGTCATCTGTCGGCAGATGCTGGACCGCCTGTTCCAGAAAGCGGCGGTTCTGGGGATCGCGAGCGGGAGTTTGCGAAGAACGGGACACATCGGACGGCTGGGAGAGTATGCGGAATGGGCCGCTGAGCACGGGATGGTGACTCTTCTCTGCTGCAACAACCATGGCGCGGCTCAACGAGTAGCTCCCATCGGCGGCAAGCGGCCTCGGTTAGGAACCAATCCCATGTGCATCGGCAT
>JAADHY010000715.1 GCA_013151585.1 Planctomycetota bacterium | reverse complement strand
CCCGGCCGCCTTCGGCGGCCCCTCTCTCCCGCGTGCGGGAGAGGGGACCGGTCCCTTGCGGCCGGATTCGAAATCACAAAGTGCGTCGTGCGCCGTGACAGGCAGACTTGAATTGGCTGCACATTAACTCTCTGTTCCAGCAATCCTGTTGGTGACGCAGCATTACCGACCACGTTTGCGTCAACGGCGCTTGGATCACGTCCTGACGTTGTCATGTTGCCAGGCTGACAGAGACTGATCCTCTCAATTGGGGAAATGGGGCGAAACCGAAAAAAACACGAAACTCTCGTTTCAAAGCCCTCCGAGTCTACAACGGATCCGTAGACGGGTGCACGAATATGAGGCTCCTATGTCGGGTGCTCTCGGCGAGTTCCGCCTTTGCGTTCGCGGGAAAGGGAACTTGGACGCAAGCGCTTGCGCAAAGGAGAATACGATGTCGGTTGGCAACTGGCGTTAGGTACTCCTGTCCTGGCGCAAGCTACCCGCTTTTCTCGAACGTGTCGCGACTGTTTTCCGGTGAGCCAATGGTCGCGAAAACGGCCATGCGATGCTTCGGGGTCGACGCTGCCGACGTCGCCCACCGCGCTGCGGCGTGGAAATCTCGCGGCAGTGGACCGGCTGGGAGGCAGGTCGGCTGGATTGAGCTCGTCTCACGCGAACTCCAAGTGCAAACGAGACGGCTGGGCACGCCCCCGGGTGCCGGCCCCGCTAGTTTGTGTCAAATCCGTCGGCGTGCGATATAATCGCGCTCCAAACGTCGCATCGCACAGGCGTCCTCGCTCGATAGCTGGCGGGGCACCGACACGGGGAGCCCATTCACCCGTCACGCGACGAAATCCACAAACTGTGGGGAGGACAGAATGCTCTCGCGCATGCTGGAACGCGAAGTTATGGACTCAATGCGGGAGGCCATCGATTACGACTCGATGGACCATTCCGAAGTCAACCGGATTTTCGTGGACGATTTCTTGCAAGCGTGGGCCGCGGTGGCTGGAGAGCAAACGGCACCGGCCGCAGCGGCGGCACCGGCCGAGATCCTCGACGTCGGCACCGGAACGGCCCAGATTCCGATCGAGCTGTGCCGGCGAGACTTCGATGGCCGCATCACAGCCGTTGATTTGGCGAAGGCCATGTTGGAGGTCGGACAGAGGAACGTCGAACAGGCCGGGTTCACCCAGCAGATTCGCCTCCAGCGGGTCGACGCGAAAAACCTTCCTTATCCCGACGGTCGATTCGACGCGGTCATGTCCAACAGCATCGTGCACCACATTCCGCAGCCGCGGACCGTGCTGGCCGAGATGGCTCGCGTCGTACGCCCCGGAGGCTTGCTGTTCGTTCGGGACTTGATGCGTCCTGCCGATCTGGAAACCGTCGATCGGCTCGTTGCCACCTATTGCGGCAACGAAAACGACCACCAGCGCCAGATGTTTCGCGATTCGCTCTGTGCGTCGCTGACCGTTGACGAAGTGCAACTGTTGCTGGCCGAACTGGGCCTGGGCCACTTGACGGTTCGCGCGACCTCGGACCGCCACTGGACGCTTATGGGCATTCCGCTCCCAGCCTGATGGGCGACTCGGTGGTCGGCGGCCGAGCGAATCTATCAGTTAAAACGCTTCTGTCAGTTTGTTCTGTCGCCGGGAACGCTATTTCCTTCCGGTTGGGGCCACCGCTCTCGATTCGTCCGTTGGGACCGTTGCGCGCGTCGGACGCGTTTTGCCGCCTCCGGGTTTCTCTCATCGAAAAAGTTAAAAAACTTCCTCGCAAACTCCTTAAGGCACCTAAACGGCAACGTCGATGATAATTCCGCAGACTGTGGAGGTGCCGTATCTTGTGAAGGGGCGTTGAGGGTCGCATGGGACCGCTTTGAAGAAGACGGCGCGGCGGCACCTTCAAGAAGCGGGAGGCCAAGGGCGGACGGCCTGCCCGGGTAACGTCATGGAGCCGCGCAGCGAAGCGCGCGGGCGACCGCCGGGTGGCCCTGCTGGGCGGAGGACAGCAGCGGGCCCCATCCGTGAGCCGCAATTCTGGCAAGCGACGGCAGCAATGCACCAAGACCGGGTCCGGTACCGAGGTTTTCCTGGCCGCCATTCACGCCGGCTGTTCGCACGGAGCTTGCAATCCGGGCACACTGCAGCGAGCCGACGGCCTGTGAGGTCTCTCGGCCAGCCGACCCTGGTGCTCTGCGTTCGCCGTGGGGACGGGTACGTTCCCGGCGCACGGGGGGCGGTGACTCGCGCAAAGCGACTCCGGCTACAGCGGACTATCGCTTTGAGTGGGCGAGATGGTTCGGGACCGCCGGCAGGGGCGGTCGGCGGTTCTTTTACGATCAACAAGTTCCATCCAGGGCGGGCCGAGCGTCGGCGGGCGGCAGCCGCACGCTCGGTCGGGATGGGTCAGCAACTGAGGGAGCCAGCAACTTTCGGGAGCGTTGAATGTTCACACTCCGCATTGACCATCCGAGGCGGTTTGAATCGGTTCGGTCTCGATTAGGCGACTCCTTAATCCGAATCCATAACGAGGTCCAACAGGCCAAAGATCAGGAGCAGAGAATTGATGACCTATTTGAGCAATGGCAGGGGCAATGGAAACGGCGCCGAGAGCAAATTGCAGAGCGACTTGAAGTGATCGAGCGGCAGTTGCAACCGGTCGATCCGTCCGGTGACCAGACGCCGCGCTTGGCCGTCGTCGGTGTTCCCAGCGACGCCCAGAACATGGCCGCGATGGCGGCCAATTAATCCGGCCAAACGGCGCCGAGCTGCGCTAACGAGAAAGCGGATTGGTGGGCTGGTTTTCCCGATCGCTCCCGGAGAAGGGCGTGGGGCTTCCAGCGCAGTGGGATTGTTTCGGGTTTTCTTTGCGGGCTCAGCAAAAACCGGGGACCTTTCGCTCGGGCCGAGCGAGCGGTCGGGAGCCGTCTCCACCGGCTCGCGTCCGCCCGTGGGGACTGTCAGAAAACGAGTTGTGCGGCTCGGGATGTAGGGTGGGCTTACCAGCCCGTCAAGAAAGCGACGGACAGGAATGTCTATCCTACAGAATGAGCACGGTATTCTCTGACGCCCCCTCAGGGCAGGCAGGTTTCGCCCATGAGATAGCGATCGCATTCGCGGGCGGCCTCGCGGCCCTCGTTGATCGCCCACACGACCAGGCTTTGGCCGCGACGACAATCGCCCGCCGCAAAGACGCCTTCGATGTTGGTTGCGTACTTACCGTACTCGGCTTTGAAATTCGACCGTCCGTCGGTTTCGAGCCCGAGCTGCTCGGCCAGCGTGTGTTCCGGCCCGAGGAACCCGAGAGCCAAAAGGACCAGATCAGCCTGAACGACTCGCTCGGTTCCCGGAACGCGGCTGAATGGAGGGCCGCCTTCGACCGGGCGGCTCCAGTCGACCTCGCACACGCGCACGGCTGAGACATGACCGCGATCGTCTCCGAGGAACTCGAGTGTTTCAATGCAGTATTGTCGCGGGTCTTCGCCAAAGAGAGCGGCCGCTTCCGCGTGACCGTAATCCACGCGGAAAACGCGCGGCCACTGCGGCCACGGGTTGTTCTGGGCCCGTTCCTTCGGTGGCTTCGGGACGATTTCAAAGTTGACGACGCTGGCGCAACCGTGTCGAATCGATGTCGCGATGCAATCCGTCCCTGTGTCGCCGCCGCCGATCACGACAACGTGCTTGCCCTTCGCACTGAGGTAGTTCCCATCTTCGAAGTTTGAATCGAGCAGGCTCTTGGTGCTGGCCGTCAGAAACTCCATCGCGAAGTGAATGCCCTTCAGCTCACGACCGGGGACCTTCAGATCGCGCGGCCGAGTGGCTCCCACGCACAGCACCACGGCATCGAAGTCCTCTAGCAACTTTTGGGCCGGGAGATCCTTGCCGATTTCGGTGTTCGTGACGAACTTGATGCCCGCTTGCGCGAGCAAATCCACGCGCCGCTGAACGATCGACTTTTCCAGCTTCATGTTCGGGATGCCGTACATGAGCAGCCCGCCGATCCGGTCGGCTCGTTCGAAGACCGTGACCCAATGGCCGGCGCTATTGAGCTGCGCGGCACAGGCCAATCCGGCCGGTCCCGATCCCACGACAGCGACCCGCTTCCCGGTGCGTTCGTCCGGAACCAGCGGCTCGACCCAGCCCTCCTCGAATCCGCGGTCGATGATCGCTTGCTCGATCAATTTGATCGTCACCGGCGGATCGGTGATTCCGAGCACGCAAGCCCCTTCGCACGGCGCCGGGCAGACCCGTCCGGTGAACTCCGGAAAGTTGTTCGTCTTGTGGAGCCGTTCCAGGGCTTCCCGCCACCGGCCGCGATACACCAAGTCATTCCACTCAGGAATCAAGTTGTTGATGGGACATCCCGAGGCCATTCCGGCCAAGATGATCCCCGTGTGGCAGAAAGGAACGCCACAGTCCATGCAACGAGCGCCCTGCTGCTGGAGCAATGACTCCGGCGCAGGCTCTTGAAACTCATTCCAGTCCTGAATCCG
>JAADHY010000549.1 GCA_013151585.1 Planctomycetota bacterium | reverse complement strand
CGCCAGCCGTAGATCGACTGGTCGTCGTCGCCAACGACGCAGAGGTTGCGATGGGGACGAACCAGCGCTTCGATCAACTCGAACTGAGCGCTGTTGGTGTCCTGGTACTCGTCGATCTGAACGTAGTCGAACCGCTGCTGATGCCGCTGGAGGATGTCCGGATGCTCGCGGAACAGTTGGTTGGTGAGCATGAGCAGGTCGTCAAAATCGACCGCCCCGCTCGCACGCAGCTTGGCTTGGTACTTGCGATAGGCGACCGCGGCCAAGAATTCCAGGTCCGTTTCGACAGCGTCGGTGGCTCGATCCGGCGACACGCCGGCCTGCTTCCAACGGCTGATGATCGCCAGCAGGTCGCTGGGGCGGAGCGACTTGTCGCCCACGCGGATATCTCGTAACGCGGAGCGCGCCACCGATTCCTGGTCCCCTCGGTCGTAGATCGCAAAGTGTGACGGATAGCCGATTGCCGGCGCGTCCTGGCGAAGGACGCGCACACAGAACGCGTGAAAGGTGCCGATCACCGGACGCCCTTTCGTGCGTCGGCCCAGCAGTGCGGTGGCCCGTTCCATCATTTCCCGCGCTGCTTTGTTGGTGAAGGTCACCGAAAGAATCCGCGGCGGCGGCGTGCCGTGTCGGATCAGCTCGGCGATGCGATGCGTGATCACGCGAGTCTTGCCCGTACCGGCTCCGGCCAGAATCAGCAGCGGCCCTTCCAGCGTGAGAACGGCTTGGCGCTGGGCGGGGTTCAGATGAGCGAGTCGATCCATCGGTGGCTAAAGCTTCAGTCCTTGTTCTTGCGGTCTTCTTTTTCTCGGTCAATCTCGTCTTGATCGCCGCGAGGTGATGGACGGGACGGGGCTGGCGGTTTCGCCGTCTTCTTTCTAGCCGCTTTTGAGCCAGCGCCGGAACGCCCTTTCATGGACTGCGAAGCCGCCTCCTGCGTTTCGACCGGCCGCTTGCTGGCGGTCGGCTTGGCCGACGAGGTATCGCCCGGTGCCGACCGAGCTTGGCCGACCGGCGATTTGTCGCGCTCAGACTTTTTCAACGAGATTTTCTCCGCCTCGTTCGCCCGCTCCGCGCCTCGCTGCTGCTCCAAGCGAGCTTTCACCGCTTGGAACCGCGCGGCCATCTGTCCGGCGGACGACCAACGCTGGTCGGGGTCGGGAGCGAGCCCGCGCATAATCGTGTCCGCGAGTTCGTCGTCTATGTCGGGAACCAGTTCCCGGATGTCTCGCGGCGGCACATTGATCCGTCTCAACACCATTTCCATCGTTTCGACCGCTTCCCACGGTAGTTGGCCCGAACACATCTCGTAGCACGTGACCGCGTACGAGAAAATGTCGATGCGGTGATCGGTCGGAAGCCGCTTGATCAGTTCCGGGGCCATGTAATTGGCCGTGCCCGTCCGGTTGCCCGGACGCCGGAACTCAGGCGTGTTCGGCACGACCAGACCGAAGTCGATCAGTTTTACCTCGTTGTCGCGGCTGATCAACACGTTGCGAGGGCAAATGTCCCGGTGAATCCAGTTCTCTTTGTGAAAGTACTCGACAGCATGCCCCAATTGGATCATGAAATCCAGCCGGTGCCGCTGCATCAGCTCGTTCTGGACTTCCACCAGGAAACTCAAGCTGACGCCCTCGACAAACTCCATCACCAAGAACTGCTCGTTGTTTCGAGTCAGGCCATGCTCGTACGTGCGTACGATGTTGGGGTGTCGCAACTGGACGGCGATTTCGCCCTCACTCGGACGGTTCAGCCCGCGAAAGCGAGCCTCCAGTTTTTCGGTTTTTTCTTTATCCAATACCTTCAGCGCTACGATCATCCCCGTCTTCGAGTCGCGGGCTTTCCAGACCTTCGACATGCTGCCTTGGCCGACCCGAGCGATCAGCGCGAATCGCTTCTCGATGTCCACCTTTGGCAGCTTCGGCTTTTTGGGCCCTTTTCCGAAGAGCCGTGTGAAAAAACTCATGGCGGCAGCCCACTGCGTGAAGGCCCGGCCGATTTGGTCGCCCGGACCGTTCGGCCTTGCTCGCGGATTCGGCCGTTGGCCCAGATGATCTCCTCCCAGAGGGGAACCAGGGCTGCGCGGCGTCCCAAAAGAGACGTCCACTGGCCCGTGTTGGAAAGCGTAGCCGCGCGCCCATCGCATGGCAACAGCATCCGAGCAGATTTCAGAGCATTCACCGCAGCGACTCGTAGCGGGAGTCGCTCACCCCGGCGCGCTGGCAAGTGAAATATGCGCAGGAGAACCGCCGAATCGGTCCGAGTAGCGGGGCGGCCTTCTTCGTCAAGCGAACATCAAAGCCAAGCCAAAGTCAGGCAGAGTCAAGGTCGTGATTCGACCTGTCGCTGACGCAACCGTTCGCGCGCACGGCTCAATGTGGGTCCCACCGAATTACGCGGGATCCCCAGCTCTTCGCTGATCTGCTCGTACGACTTGCCCTCAAGATGATGCTGCCGCAAGATTTCGGCATCTCGCTCGGGCAGCTCCTTCAGAAGCTTCTCGACCTCTTCTTTGTCCTCGAGTGGACGCTCGCTGGACGACGAGTCAGCCGTCGGTTGACTGGCGGCCTGAGCGGCGAAGCGTTCCCGAACGTCCCGAGCCTGTCGTTTGGCAATCTCGCGAACAACGATTCGCCGGGCCACCACGGTCAAGTAGGTTGCCAGCGAACTATTCCCCCGGAAACGTCGTAAGATGGCCATGTCGTCGGCCAGCAGCGCGACAAAGATTTCGGCACACAGATCGTCGATGTCCTGCCGCGTCAGGTGAGCATTGCGAACGTGAGCCGTGTGGTTGATGACATGAACAAACAGGCCGATGAACCGGTCAACGAAGTCTCTCCACGCGCCCGGTTCCCGAGCGAGGCATCGGTCCAATAGATTGCGGTCGATTTCAGTAAGAGCCACGGATGCTCAGCTCCCTGACGGATCAGCCTTCGCGTCGAGGACCGACCGTCGCGCTGCTCGGACGTCATCCCCGAGCCGGAGGCCAGTCATCGACTGTCGCCGAGGTCAAGCGGGTTGGATCATGAACACTCCGCGCATTCTTTCCACAACGTCGCCTATGCTTAATGTAAGAGGTTCCGCGTTTTAAGGCAATACGGTTCTGCCCGCGATCGTCGCTAGGCTTGTGCCTGCCTTGAACTTAGGAAGGCTGGGTAACCCTGCGATGTACCGCCAGACACCCTTGGGGCGTGACTTGACACTGGTTCGGCCCAGCACTACCATTTGCCCAAATTTTGAGGTGGGCTGACCGGCCGAGTGATGGACGCACGCAGCGGGCGCCTAGGCCGGTCCGGGGGCTTCCAGAATTGCGGTCGATCCGCCATCGAGGTTTGGCCACGTGCCTTTCTGCGTGCGTGTTCGTCGCTTCCGTGGGCTACGGGTGTTTCGAGCTTTGAGGTTGTTTCATGAGGAGGAAGCCGGTTTTCTCTGGGCCTTCGGCTTGGAGGAAAAGCGGCGGGTCCGAAGAAAGGGAAGATCATGACTCACGTCGTTTGCGAGCCCTGCTACAACTGCAAGTACACGGACTGCGTGGTGGTTTGCCCGGTCGAGTGCTTCTATGAAGGGGAAAAGATTCTTTATATTCACCCGGACGAATGCATCGACTGCGAAGCGTGCGTGCCTGAGTGTCCTGTGGACGCGATTTTCCATGAAGACGACGTTCCGGATGAGTGGAAGGACTACATCCAGTTGAACGCTGAGATGGCTCCGCAGTGCCCCAAGATCACTG
>JAADHY010000456.1 GCA_013151585.1 Planctomycetota bacterium | reverse complement strand
ACGACCGATCTGTTCATTCGCCCTCCTTATCGATTCCGGGCCGTCGACGTGCTCCTGACGAACTTCCACTTGCCGCGGTCGACGCTTCTGGTCCTCGTCTGTGCCTTCGCGGGTCTGGAGCCCGTGCGGCGGGCATATGCCGAGGCGGTCGCTCGCCAGTACCGCTTCTACAGTTACGGCGACGCCATGCTGATTCTATAGGCGAACGGCGCTCCGCTGGCGTCGCCACAGACCGTGACTTGATCGCGAAATTGGTGGGGGCGAAGGCTCCGTCTTTGCATTGCCGCGCAGCCTCGTCTCCGGGCCGTTTTGAGACAGTTTCGGAGCGGGCGGAGTTGCGGGCGATTCGACGGCTGTCAAACCACGGAATTGAGCCGATTTTGAGAAGCTGGGGAGAATCTATTTGACAACGGTCGGAGGCCGGCAGATAATGAGACTTGACGCGCAGATAAGGAGAAACCGCGACTGCGCGATGGGACTGCGCGAAGGATGCGCGAGAGAAGTTGTTTCCACGGAGACCAAGCCGACGATCGGGAGTGAAACAATGCGAATTGCTCGCGGACTTGTCGCGGCAGTCTTTCTTGCCTTTCTTATGCAGTTTGCCGTTCGGCCCGCAGCAGGGCAAAATTACATCTTGGCACCAGGCGATCAGTCTCGTTTTCCGGGTGACCCACGGCTGCTGGATCCGCAGCGGTTTACGAATCCGATCCTCTTCGATATCGATTTCGACCCAACGGCAGGATTCGGGCCGCTTCCTCGAGAAGCGAAAGACATCTTGATCAGCCACCGGATTGCGCAGCAGCAAGTGGAGTTGGCGATTCTGTTTTTGGAGGCGAACCGGGACGCCATCCTTGAGGGGAAGGAGCCTAATTTCCTCCAGGTTTTCGGACCGATCGGTCGGGCCCGACCGGCAGCGATGCTCCAGTCGTCTTTGACTCCCTATGGGAATTCACAGATTAGCGGTGGACTGGGAAGTGTGTCCGGAGCAGCATCGGCGACGGGGCAAACGGGCTTCCAGTTGCAGGCACAAGGTCAGGGGATGGTGTATTGGGCAAACCAGTTGCGACCCGGCGATTGGATTGCCATCGATCCGAGCGGAGCCGGTCCGCAGTTCCAAGGTGACGCCATCGTTCGTCGGGTGGAGCGAGTGGAACTCGGCACAAACGGACAAGCGACCATTTACCTCGACCGCCGTGGTGCCCCAATTCCCTCGGTCAGTAACGCTGCGATTTCAAAAGTGTTGGTCGATCGCAATGGTAACCCGCGATTCACCACGCGAAACCAATCGGAGGTTTTGCAGCAGGTGATTGACACTTACCGAGCGATTGAAAACGCGTTAGCTGGCCTGGACCCGGCGAATCCCGATCCCGCGCTCCGACGGGAGATCATTTACCGAAAGCGTTTTACGCGCTTTACAGACGTCTGGGGGCGAGATGTCGGTACATTCACGCAGTCGCCGATCACGCTGGATCAGACGCCCAGCGACATGCCTGCCTGGTATCGCCCCAATGATCCGGCTTACAGCGGGAATAACCTGCCGGCATTCATCCCCGATCGACGGCTTCGGCAAGCGGGCTTCTCGACATCGACTTCCCGAGATCATCTTCACGCTCTGGAGGCCGACCGCTTTGGTATCCCGACGCGGTTTGATGCCCAAACGGACCGCCCCTTGTCCAACCGCGGGTTGGCGCAGCGCCGCGATCAGACCGCGAACCGACCGGGTGTTATCGACGCTCTGCCTATCCTCTGGACAGAAGACAACGATGATCCATCTCGGACCTTTTTCGAGAACCGGCAACTGCTTTTCACGCCGCCGAATCTGGCGAGTACGACGAACGGTCCTTACGAGGTCTTTACCGGTCCTCGATTTTATAGTGGGACTGGCTTTGAGGATGGAGGCGACGGCGTGCCGCGAGTCCGATTCGCCTGGGACGGTTTCTTTGACTGGAGGACCGTTGCAGCCGACGGCGTGGGGCGGGAGTCGATGCTGATCACTGATCCGTTCGGAACGAATCGGATGAGCGACGCGCTGACGACGGATCCCCCCAGTTATAGCTTGGTGCTAAGCCCAGATTCGGGAACACCTTTCGAGCGTCCGGTAGCCCTGCGGCAGTGGCAGCTCATCATTCGCACTTTCGCCGAGTGGACAACGGACTTCTCCAGCCGCAGCATTAACAACGTGCCGAACGTCGCGGTCATCGGTTTGATTGATATGCTCACTGGGCGACAGCATATCTTCTCGGGCCGGATGGCCCCAATCCCCGGCCTGGACTTGTCCTTGCAGGCGATGGACGCCGGCAAGTACGCGCGATTTGCCGGTCTGATCGTCGCGGGGGGAGGAGGCGGCGTAGCGTCACGACCGATGGAGCCGATCGGGAAGCGGGCTTCTGCTGGTTTCTATCCGGTGGTGTTCCGGCAATAAGCCGCGGCGCGGTGGGCGAGAAATGTCCGGTGCGAGATAGCCCTGGTGACGCAACCAGACACCTCGGGAAGCTGGATCGGACCGGTGGCAACTGGTATCATTACTACAATTGCATAAGCCGCGGCGGCCCGAGGCTGGGGGCCGCCCCAAGATGTCCCTTGAGGGGGCGTCAGAGAACAACGTGCTGATTTTGTAGGATGGACATTCCTGTCCGTCGCCCTTTTGACGGGCTGGGAAGCCTAACGTCCATCCCGAGCCGCACAATTTTTCTCTGACGGTTCCTTAGTGGCGGCCGTTTGTCTTAGTTGCGAGCCGGCGGTTGAGGACTGCGGTCGGCGGTGCCCTCGGGGACTTTGTCGGAGTCTCCCAGGACAGTGGGCTGTCGCATCGAGAAGGTTGTCGATGTTGACAGGGCAACTGTGACCGGTGGTTTAACAGCAAGCTGACGGTGACCGCGCCGGCGCAGGTGAGGGCTGGCCGCTCGTGCGGCTGGACAACGGGCGATGAAGGTGCCGCACAGGGCTCTCGGCTTTCGGAGGCCCGGAAGATAGCCGGGATTTGTTTTCGATCTGCTGGTTGGGCCCGAGGGTCAGAAACGCTGCGGCTCGTAGCACGCGGACGCGAGGCGACAAAGGAACTGTTGGAGGAGTGGGGAAAAGGCGTTCTTTTCCGGAAACAACACGGTCGGACACATCGTCACGACATGACCAGAATGGAAAACCCGAAACGATCGGATGAATCGGACGTCAGTGAGAGAGGATCCATGGAGGCCAAGCTAAGAGTTCTCGTGGGGCAGGCGAAGGGACGCGAAATCCCTTTGCCACGAAGTCAGTTCATCATTGGGAGGGATTCTGTTTGCCATTTGCGGCCGCACAGTCCGCTGGTCAGCAAATTCCACTGCGCCATCGGAAGGAACGCGGCTGGCGAAGTCGTGGTACGCGACCTCAAGAGCAGCAACAAAACATACCTGAACGGCCGTCCGATCCAGGGAACGGTGCGTGTCAAGGACGGCGATGAGCTGCGAATCGGTCCGCTGCGTTTTCAGTTCATTATTGAACCGGAGCCGGAAGACACGTTACCCGAGCCCTTGCGGAAGGAGCACTTCCACTGGCTTATGGAAGAGGCCCCTGATTCCTTCGACCTCGATTCCGACACAACCATCGTGGGACTCCCGACGGTCGAGTTCGAAGGGGAAGGGCAAGCGAAGGAAACCGAAGAGGTGGGGACCGACGTGGCGCAGCAAGACGCCATTGCCAATCAAGACCTATCGGCAGGTCAATACTGCACGAACTGATGTCGCGCCAGCAGCACGAATCGTGACAAACGATATAGTTCGCGACGCGCAGCCGAGTGCAATCAGGCCATGTGGGCGTAGCGGCTCTCGTCGCCCGGCCCTGTTTCCGTCCGGCCGGTTACAGCCGGTCCAGAACGACCAGCGATGTGTCGTCGTGTCGTCCCGAGCCTTCGGTAAAGGCTGAAGACGCGTCGAGCAACGCTTGCAACGCGTCTTTGGCGGGCAACTTGTACGTTTCTTTGAGCGTTCGGATTACCCCATCGCGACCGAATTGATGGTGCTCGCCCGACCGGCCCTCGGGGAATGCTTCTTCGAGCCCGTCCGTGTAAAGCAGTAAGCGGCTGTGTTCGGGGATGGGCGTTGTGTAAGTCTCGTACTCCACGTCCGGCATGATTCCCAGCGGAAGGCCGCCAGCGTCGTCCGGTCCGATTTGCTCGACCTCCCCCGTCACCAAGCTTTGCATCAGCGGCACGGGATGACCGGCCGATGTCCATTGGATGTCGTGTCGATCGAGTCTCAGGATCACGTAAAGTAACGTGATGAACCCGCCTTCTTCGTTAACGACGCTTTGCTGGCAAAGTTGGTTGTTGACCTCCGCCACGAAAGCGGCCGTATCTTTGTACTGCTGCGCTCGGATCATCCGGACCAGCGTGTGCATGGTCATGATTGACATGGCGGCTTTCATACCGTGACCAGAGGCGTCACCGACGAGCATCACCATGTTGTGATCATCCAGGTTGAAGACGTCGTAATAGTCGCCTCCGGCCATCGTTACCGGCCGTCCGCCGATCACTTTGATCTGCGACGGCTCGTAACGGGCCGCGATGTCGTAGCCTTCCGGCGCCTGCAGGTCCGCCGGAATCACCGACTCCTGCAATCGTCGGACCGACTCAATCTCTTCCCGCAACCGCTCTGCCAACTTTTGCTCTTGCTCATCGCGGACGGACTTCAGTGTGCTCTCCAGCGTCGCGTTGAGCATGAACATGAAGTCGCCGCCGGGATCGCGCAAGATGTACGCTCGCATCCCCGCCGTCATGAACCGGACGATACGATACATGTCGGGAGCATGGCAGGCCCCGACGATTGGCGTCTCCGGACGGAACCGCTTCAACTTGGTGAAGACCTCAAAAGCCCCATCTGAGTCAGGCATTTCGGTGACCATCAAGATGATATCGAAGGGCTTATCCGAAAATGCCTGCTCCAGGAACTTTGTCTTACCCGTCGTGACCGTGACCTCGTTCTCGTCGACTCCGAGATAGAGCTGAATCAGTTCTGCTTCCGACTCGTTGTCCCAACCGACCAAAACACGCATCGAACCACTACCTTTCCGCTTACGATTCGGCCCGCAAACTTCCAGGCCCTTTCACTGGCTCCGTGTCAAATTATTGTCTGCGAGCAGGGGATGTCCAGCACAGCCAGCTTGCCGAAGGCCTCCTCCACTACCAGCAGACCCTCCACAAGCCTTCCGGTCCGGACCGTCCCCGCGCGGTCTCGGTCATCCTGACGCCGTGCCGCGCTCGCACCTCGCGCCACGCTCGGGGGCTGCGGTCCAACTCGTTTCTTGCAATTTTCGATGGGACGGTGGAGCATTTGTGAAGCCGAATCTCATTCGGCCTTCCCGCATCAGCGGCCCGTTTGCTCCCCTCGTCCCCTGGACTTAATGCGACTCTGTCAGAATAGCGAAAAACTTCCCGCTCGAACAGCATAGAGTTGGCTTTTCCAGCCAGCAGGCCAGTCAGATGCGTTCACTGCCCCGAAAGACGGGCAAGGCCGCATGCTGTCCTCACGGGCGACGCCAAACTTCGATCCCGCTGAAGTTCGCAGCACCGCCAGTCGCGCTGATGACTATGTGGCCCTGGCGGACTTGGGTGATCCACGGGCCCAGCCGTTCCCAACGACCGCGCGGACCGGTGCGGTAGTGGCTTCGAACCACTTGGCCGTTCAGCCGGATGGTGATCGTCTCCGGGCGCGTTTCTTCCCAGATGTAGAGATACACAGCATAGGTCCCAGCCGGCACTCCCGTCAGTTCGGCCCGCGCGCGTCGGTCCCAGCGAAATGCCCGGATCATCTTTTCGCGCGACGGATCAGTCGGTGGCCGAAGCGGGACAGACGAGTTGATCAGCGCCCGG
>JAADHY010000056.1 GCA_013151585.1 Planctomycetota bacterium | reverse complement strand
GAATGCGCTGTGGATTGACACCTCGCTCAGCGGTCACGTAACGCCAGACAGACCGGGCGTCCTCCGCCAGTCCTTCTTCGCTGGGCGATCCGGGGTTCTCGCCGTAGCCGCGATAGTCGAACAAGAAAACGTGGACACCGGCCCCGGTCAGCAGACGGACCTCCGCCCCGCGGTACGTCCGGTTCCCTCCGTTGCCCGAAAAATACAGAGCGACGAAATCCCTCGACCGCAGCCGGTCGTCGCATTCGCTCTGGTCGGCCGCCCGCTGGCGATCGGGCAGGATGTGCCACCCATGAAGCTCCAGCCCATCGCCCGTCCGCAACGTGACCGAGTGGACCTGCCCGGCCGGCAACCCCGATTCCATCGGATCGATACGGTCCACGCAGCGGGGAAAATAAATCAACGAACGTTGAAACGAAGCGAACATGATCACCAGCGGAAGATAGAAACAAAGAACAAGTCCGACAGGTCGAAGCCATCGCCATCGGCTCCGCGCCAGCCGCCGGCACGTCCGACGGCCGGTTGCAGCCGAGCCGGAATCGGTGGAGCGATGCGTCATCTTGGCCCTGTCGGATGAAAACATGCCCGATTTGACACCGAGCCGGCGGCTCCGCCGTCCCCGGTCATCGGATTCGACAAAGCACCGGCTCTCATCTGTCATGGTAGGCGACGGGCGTTTCAGCCGCAATTCGATGGCGAACGCAGCCGCGCGGCGTGGTGGGCGCACGATGCACTTTGTGATTTCGACATCTGTCCGCAGTAGACTGGTCCTCTTTCCCGCGTGCGGGAGAGGGGGAGTTCGCGTCGCAAGCCCGGTGAGGCTTCTCCCATCGCTGTCAAACAGTGAGCGGGAGGCGCTAGCCTCCGGTGCTTCGCGTTTTTGCGAGTTGAAAACCGCACGCTTGCGCGTTGCGTTCACTCCGTCGGGGTAGCCCGGGTTGAGCGGGACCCATCCCGAGATCTCTGCCCCTACCCGAGCCATTGGGCCCCCTCATCCACCCTTCGGGCCCCTTCTCCCCGGACGGGAGGAGAAAGGACTTCATTTCGCACGCTGACCTCCGAGTGCGCCCCGGCGTGGTGGCCGCACCCCCGAACACCTTGAATCCGTCTGGACTCGCACGGTGTTTTTTGACACACTTCGGCCGCCCGAGGCTTGGGGAGGCGCTCAGGGTGTGAACTCACGCACGGTTGCGGTGCGGGGTCCAACGGATGAGGTCCCAAAACGGACGCACGG
Organism: Planctomycetota bacterium; assembly: GCA_013151585.1. Classification (GTDB taxonomy): domain Bacteria; phylum Planctomycetota; class Planctomycetia; order Planctomycetales; family Planctomycetaceae; genus JAADHY01. The sequence goes on along the minus strand of JAADHY010000056.1, from coordinate 2,506 downwards.
TGTCGCCGTCGGCCTCGTCCAACCACGCCCCATTCTTCGATGCGACCGCGTGGGACAGGAGCATGAGTGCTGAGGGAAGGGCAAGGAAGCCGATCATGAGCGTTTCGGTTGTCATTCCGATTTACAACGAAGTCGAAAACATCGACCGTCTTTACGATGCGCTCCGGCCGGTGATGGACGGGCTGCAGGAACCATACGAGATTCTCTTCGTCGACGATGGTTCCACCGACGGTTCGACAGAACGGTTGCAGGCGTTGGCGGAACGTGATCCGCGCGTCAAGGTGATCGAGTTCCGCCACAACTTTGGCCAGACTGCGGCCATGGACGCCGGCCTGCACGCGGCTTCGGGCGAGGTCATCATCACGATGGACGGCGATTTGCAGAACGATCCGGCCGACATCCCGATGATGCTCGCCAAGCTCCGCGAAGGCTACGACCTGGTCCACGGGTGGCGGAAAGACCGCCACGACGCCTTTCTGCGGCGCAAGGTGCCGTCGAGAATCGCTAACTGGCTGATCTCCCGCGTGACCGGTTTTCCCGTTCATGATTTGGGTTGCACGCTCAAAGCGATCCGCCGTGAGATTGCAGAAGAGCTGCACCTTTACGGCGAGATGCACCGCTTCATCCCGATCTTGGCTCATTGGCGCGGTGCAAAGTGCGTCGAGGTGGTGACGCGACACCATCCCCGTCAGTTCGGACAATCGAAATACGGGCTCTCGCGGACGTTCCGCGTTGTCCTGGATCTGATCACCGTCAAGTACCTCATCCAATATCTGGTCAGCCCGATGAAACTTTTTGGCGCGATGGGACTGGCTTGCGGAGCCGTCGGGCTGGGCTCGGCGGTGGCGACCGTTTGGATGAAACTGGCTCATGGCATTGACATGACCGGCAACCCCCTGCTGCTTCTGACGGTTTTTTCATTCATGATCACGATGCAGTTCTTGATCCTCGGAATGCTCGGCGAGCTCGGAGCGCGCACCTACTACGAAAGTCAGGGAAAGCATCCCTACGCGATTCGGCGAATGGTGAACTTCGAAGCCGATCCTCGGGCAAACGCCCGCCTGTCGGTCAGGCCTCCCTCGCGTCGCGCCGCATGACAAACGTGGGCCGCGGCTTCGCTGAATCATCCTATACGGAGACACACGCCATGGACGGCATGTCTGCCGCACGGCCAACGTGGTCCAGAACGGAGTGGGTCGGGATCGGCCTGTTGCTTCTTGTCGCGGCCGTGACGCTTTTGTTTGAGCTGGACGATAGCCACACCTTTGGCTCGCATGAAGTCTTCGTCGCCGTGCCGGCTCGAGAAATGCTATCCACCGGCAACTGGATCGTCCCCACCTACGGTCATTTGCCGCGATTGGAGAAACCTCCGCTAGCCTATTGGGTTGCGGCTGGATCCGGCTGGCTGTTGGGCGAGGTCAACGAATGGACCGCCCGGCTGCCGTCGGCGCTGGCGGCAGCGGCGCTGGCCGCCTTGATGGGGTGGTGGGCCAGAAGATGGTACGGCCGCGCCGCTGGCTTCGGAGCGGCGTTGGCTCAGCTCACCTCCGTTTGGGTGCTGACATGGGGGCGCAAAGCCGAAGTCGACATGCTCCTGTGTTTGTTGACGACGGCCTCGCTTTTTCTGGCGGCAGAGCCGGCCGTCGCCGAAAGCTCCTCGCGGCGCCGGCTTTGGGACGCCCGTTGGATCGGCATCTACAGTCTGCTCGGCCTGGCATGGCTGGCGAAGTTTCACTACGGCCCGGCGATGGTGTTGGCTCCGGTTGTCGTCTTCTTCGTGTTGGCTGGTCACCGCGGAGACTGGAAACATCTTCTCAACCCCATCGGGCTGCTGATCTTCGCCGCGGCCGTGATCGTTTGGCCGTGGCTTGTCCTGAGGCAGTTGCCCGAAGCCTGGTCCATCTGGACTCAGCAGACGGTGGGCCGAGCTTTGGGGCAAATGGGCCGCGAGCCGGTTTGGTTCTACCTTCCTCAATTACTGGCGCTTTCGCTTCCGTGGACTCCCGTTGCTCTGCTCGCCGTTGGAGAAAGCTGGCGACGAGCGTGGAAGCAGCAGGACCGGCACGAACGGTTTCTGTGGATATGGCTGCTGGTCCAATTGGCCATTCTGACGGCTTCGTCGGACAAGCATCCGAATTACCTGCTGGCGAGCCTGCCGGTCGTGTCGCTGTGGGCGGGCTGCGGTTTTGCGAAGTTGGTCGCAGCTGTCGAAGCCGGACGCCTGCGCCTGTCCGGCCGTCACGCCGCCGTGCTTGTCGGACTGGCCTTGATCGGGACGGCAATCGCGTGGGCCGTCGGATCCGCAAAGAAGCCGACGGCCGCCGAGTCGATCACGTCGCTGGCAATGGTTATCGCGGCCGGGGCTTTGCTGCTGGCGTGGCTGCTTTGGCGAGGGCGAGCCGTCGCGGCCGGGTTGGCCTTGCTACTGGTGTTCCTCGCGAGCGACGCGATCGTCGTCGGTCGGATCTTGCCGCAAGTCGATCACCGCTTCGCGGCCGCCCAATTC
>JAADHY010000328.1:3833-15385 GCA_013151585.1 Planctomycetota bacterium | reverse complement strand
CCGGCGCTTGACAGCCAGCGACAGAAGCACCGCAGCCAGCGCAATCCAGCCACCGATCAGGCTCCACCGGTAATGCGCGATCGGCCGCCCCCACCACCAACAGGCAGGGAAGGCAAAAAAGGTCAGCATATAGACGGCGATGCCCCAGCTTGCCCGGCGCACCGAAAGCACTGTAAACACAGCCAGGAGCGTCAACCATGCAGCGAGCGTTAGGCTCATTCGGTGCCTCCGCGAACTACAGCCTCTTGATGAAACGCGCGCTCCGGGTTAGCGGAATGCCCGACGAGTTCTGCGTACATCTTTCCGTAGGCTGCCACCATGGCCGGCATCGCGTAGCATGCCTGGTAGCGACTTCGAGCGTTGCAGGCCAGGGCGACGCGGCGAGGCTCGTCCGACAACAGTATCTGCAAGGCGCGCCCGAGCGCTTCCACGTCCGCGGGCGGGACGACCACGCCACAAGGTGCGCGGCCGTCGACCACGACGGCGCTGTCGCCCACGTCGGTCACCACCAACGGCAGCCCGAACGCCATGGCCTCGACAATCGATTGGCTCATGCCCTCGCTCAGGCTTGTGTTGACATAGACATCCATGGCGGCCAGCCAGTTGCCCACGTCCTGTCGATAACCGACCAGGTGAACCCGGTCGTCCAAGCCCAACGACACGGCCCTCCGACGCAGCGCCTCGCGCTCCGGGCCGTCCCCGACCAGCACCAAATGCGGCGGCGCCCCATGTTGTTGGGGCGCACCAAGCTGTGCCAACGCCTCAATCGCCAAATGAAAGGCCTTGACCGGCACCAACCGCCCCACGCTGCCGACCACCGGGGCGTCCGCCGGGACGCCAAGCGTCCGCCGCACCCGTCGCCGTGTCTGATGCCGGTCAGCAGCCGCCGGCTCCTCCACACCATTAGGAATCACCCTCACCCGGCCAGCCCGATACCCGCAGGTCGCCTCGATGCGCCGCGCGGTTGCAAGAGCATTCGAGACCACGGAGTCGGCGCGCCGTAGCGCCCAACCCATGGCCGCGGCGCGAACGCGCCGTTTCACTCCCCGAATCTCCAGATCTCCCAACACCGTCCCCCGCTCGGCGTGCACGTGGACAGCAACCCGCGCCAGTCGGCGTGCCAGCGTGGTTTCCACCAACGTCCCCCAGTTGTGCGAGTGGACGATATCCACGCGGTGGCGGCGGAGCGTTCGCGCCAGCCGGAACACAACGCCCAGGTCGTTTCCGGACGGTTTGTGCAGCTCGATGATCGGCACGTCGTCCCGGCGGATCCACTGGGCCGCCGGTCCGCTTTTGGTCAAGCTGATCACCATCGGCCAGAACCACTGCCGGTCCAGGTGATTGCACAAGTTCGCCACGCACCGTTGCAAGCCGCCTATGACAGGCGACTGCACGACGTAAGCCACCCTAATGCGCGGATTCATCACCGGTCCGAGGGCCCATTCGCCGCGTCCAAACAGGTCGCTGACCATCGCGCGAAGCATCACCGTACACGCAAATCCTGCAGGCTCCCGCCATCGAGCCGCACGGCCCGCCGTTCACGACTTCGCGAATTGCTCATGTTTCCTCGAGGCCAAGTTCGCCGTGCAAAATCAAACGTGTTAGAGTCGGATGAATAGACAGAAATCGCCCGAATCGGGGTCGGTCCAGAGGTAACTACGCTACACCGAATTGACCGCCTCGCGACTGGGTTTTGTCGCGGACGGTTGTGAACGGCAGTGCCATTCAGCTCTCGGGCGGCGCCCAGAAGCCGCGGAGCCATGCGCCCGGCAGACATGCCTGGAACAACTCCTAGCATCGATCGGAAGCGTCCACCGTCCGTAACCCTCCGGAGGCGATCCCAAACGCATCGCGATGATCTTCGCTTCCACCTTCCCGTCCAAAACCTTGTTTCCCGGAACATCCGACCGTTTCTTCCCTTCCAGCGTCTCCTCTAAACCCAATACGGTTCAATCAAGCTGCACGCAGCGTTGTGCAGCGGCCTCCCGATCGCAGCACTTCACAGACAGCCGGATCTCACAAGCCTCGTCGTGACAAGAACTTGGAGACCTGCGGTCGGTGTTTCCGGCGAGGTCAGAGACTCGCGCCGAACTCGTTAACTGAACGCTATTGCCTCTAAACCCGTTCCACAAAACGCCGACGGATGTTCTTCACTGTCTGTCGACGACTTCCAAAGGCCTCCGCGATCTGCTGGTCCTTCCAAGCCGGCCCGTCCGCGTCCGCCTTCAGCAGAATCTGAGCCCGCCAAACCTTCTGGCTCGTTCCGTTCACCTTCCGGATCACCTCCTCACACCGCTGACGTTCCTCATCGGTCAGCCGAACGATGTACTTCTTTCGCATGGCCCCTCTCCTTGGCCAAAGACCTTCCTTACAACAAACGCCGTCCAAGAATAACCGATCTCGATGTCTTCCTGGAATCCCACTTTTGCCCTGCGACAAAGCACTAGCTACCGCAGCAAAAGTCGCGTTTGCCACCAACGCAAGGTTCAAAGGCATGGTGTTTGCAACGCCATGCCACGCAACGACGGGTCAGATATGTCCGGCACCGCATCATCCATTCAGCCGTTCGAACGCGTGTGTTGCTTGGTAGACAACGTACTCAATCTGCGACTGAGTTAACTCAGGATACATGGGCAGGCTAAGGCACTCCGCCGCCCAACTGTCAGCCTCAGGAAAGTGAGCTCCAGGGCGAATCAGATGCTGATATGCTCCAAGTCGGTGCAGAGGAAATGGATAGTGAATCCCCGCCTGGATTCCGGTTTCCTGCAAGCTCCGCACTACCTCGTCCCGTTTGGCACAGCGTACCACATAGAGGTGATACACCGGCTCGGTCCCCGTGGACTCCCGCGGACGAACAAATTCATGCTTATCTGCAAGCAACTGATCATACATCATTGCGTGCTGACGGCGTCGCTTATTCCACTCATCGAGATAGTTGAGTTTCGTGCTCAGCACTGCAGCTTGCAACGTATCGAGCCTACTGTTCAAACCAACCTCTTCGTGGTAATACTTCTTGCGCGACCCCCAATTCCTGAGCAACCGGATGCGTTCGGCCAGTTCATCGTTGTCCGTCGTGATAGCGCCACCGTCGCCATAAGCCCCGAGATTCTTTCCTGGATAGAAGCTGAACGCAGCGGCGTGGCCCAACGATCCGGCCCTCTTCCCTTTGTATTTCGCGCCGTGGGCTTGCGCCGCGTCCTCCAAAACGAGAAGGCCGGCGTCGGCAGCGATCTGGTGAATCCGATCCATGTCCGCGCAGCGACCGTAAAGGTGTACGGGGAGGATTGCCTTCGTGCGATCGGTGATGGCCGCAGGGATCTTCTCTGGATCGATCAGCGCATCTTCGCGGCGTACGTCGACCAGCACTGGGGTGGCGCCGGCCAGAGATACGCCGAGAGCAGTCGCGACGAAGGTGAATGCGGGAACGATAACCTCATCGCCCGGCCCTATTCCCAGGCCGCGCAGCATGAGGTGCAGGGCGTCCGTGCCGCTTGCCACACCGATACAATGTTGAGCACCACAGTACGAAGCGAACGTACGCTCGAACTCGTCGAGTTGGGGCCCCAGAATGAAGCAACGACTCTCGAGGACTCCGCGAATCGCTTCATCGATTTCGTGCTTGATCGACTCGTACTGTGCTCCGAGGTCGACGAATGGGATAGTCATGTCTTCAGTTCGCTCCAGAAGTAAAAATCGCAAGTAACAATCGCATGCGAATAGTAAGCGGCCGCACCAAGCTGGCTGACAAGGCCAGTAAGGACTTCCCTCAACTAAACACGGAGAAACGCCCGGACTCGACTGCCGCTCATTACTTGTCAAGTGGCCGAAATCGTCGCTTCTTCCAGCACATTCGGTTTCAAGCGGTCGAAAACAGGGACTACCACGGAATTCTCACGGATAGACCGGTCCGCCGCTTCCAAAGCGAGCAGGACCTTGACCCCTTCCCGCCCACTGATAATCGGCTCGGAACGGCCGAGCACACAGTCGATAAAATGCCTGCATTCAGCTGCCAAAGGTTCTCCGCCGCCGATATGAGGGATCACAACATCTCCATTGCGGATCAGCATGCGGAATTCGCCGAAGCTGTCGGAATAGACCGGCTCCCGCTCGATATCGACCGATTTGTGGTACACACGGACCGGTTCATTCAAGTCCATGTCATTCCAGACTACCATTTTCTGTTCGCCCACTACGGTGATCTCACGCACCTTCCGGGGATTCAGCCAGCTCGCATGTACGTGCGCCAACACGCCGTTGGGGTATGTGTAGCTGGCCACGACCACGTCTTCAACCTCACCGTTGAGATAAGCAGCACCGCGGGCGGTGACCGCGATCGGACTAGAATCAAGCCAATAATTAAAGATGCTCAAATCGTGGGCAGCCAAGTCCCAGAGTGCGTTCACGTCGGTACGGAAAGGCCCGAGATTGGTCCGGGTGGAAAAGAGATACCGAAGGCGCCCCAACTCACCAGATCGAATCAGGTTCCGTACCCCGCGCACCCCGTTATTGAACAGAAAGATGTGTCCCACACACAGATGCTTTCCGACCTGCTCCGCTAACTCAACCAATTCCACCCCTTTGGCTGCCGATTCGCAAAGCGGCTTTTCTACAAGCACGTGTTTGCCTGCTTCCAGGGCTTTCTTGGTCAATTCATAGTGCGTAGCGACAGGAGTGGCGATCACGATCGCATCAGCCTCCGGATCCACTACGGTGGCATCCGGATCTGTACTGGTCTTATGTATGCTAGGAATCCTCGCCTCGATCAATCGGAGCCGCTCTTCACGGAGGTCGCACACTGTGCGCACTTCAGTTTCCGGCGCGGTGACAAAATTCCGTACCAAATTCGGGCCCCAGTGCCCAACACCAATGCAATTAACTCGAATCATGGGAGTCACTCCTGGCAAGAATGAATCGCCTACCGTCTAATTCGAAGTCCTAGTAGCAAAACCGGCTTGAGAATATCCCACCAATCCACAATGGGACGCATTTTAGTGTTTCCCACCTCCTTCGGGGGATATATCTTCGTGCATGGCACTTCTGTGTGCCGATACCCGCATACGATCATCTTGTAGAGTAAATACACCTCCAAAGCGTATCCATCGAGCCAGGCTTGGTCGAGATTGATGCGGGCATCGTCCAGGCACGCGAGTCGTATCGCGCGAAACCCATTGGTTGATTCTGTCAAGGATTTCCCGACAAATAGGCCCAACAGCCAGGGATGGAGGCGGGTCGCGACCTTCCGGTACAGCGGCATTGCCCCGCCGTACGTACGCTCCGCCCGACAGGAAGCGCGAGCCGACAACGATATCGAAACCCTCGCAGCAAATCGGCTCCAACAGCCGTGGTATCTCCGAAGGGTCGTCCTTGTTGTTGCCAGCCATGATCACTGCAACATCGTGACCGTAAGTACGCGCATGGTAGAGCCCCCTGCGCAACGCGGCGCCCACACCTTGGACACTGCCCAATGACAGCACATTGGCCCCGCCGGACCGGGCCACCTCGCCCGTGTCGTCCGTGGAGCCGTCATCGACCACAAGCAGTTCATCCACGACGTCGCGAGGTGTCCGAGCCACGACGTGCCCGATTTTAGCCTGCTCGTTGTACGCTGGCACGATCGCGATGATTCGCCGACCTTCGTACATCAGCGTATGCTCGCGTCGATCGGTTTGTCGTCGTCAATGCGAAACACTTTGGCGCAGACAGGGCAGGTCATCTCGCGAGACAGTCGCCTGCCGCAAGCACAAACCCAGCCGGCCCATTTGGCAGGGTTCCCTACCACCAATTCATGCGGCCGGACATCCCGCGTCACAACAGCCCCGGCCCCAACCATTGCGAACTGACCAATGGTTAAGCCCGCTAGGATCACGGCTCCGGCGCCCACCGTAGCGCCTCGTTTGATAATCGTGGAATCGCGCCAGTTTGCGGGATTGTCATATCTGTGAGCCACTTCCGGCATGCGCGGACTGCGAGGAAACTTGTCATTGCAGAAAATGACCCCTGGTCCGATAAAGGCATCATCGTGAATATGTATGCCATCCCAGAGCATTACTTGGTTCTTGATCGTCACCCGGTCCCCGATAACAGCGCCCGACTCAACAAACGTGCCACCGCCGATGTTACAGTCACGCCCAATCACCGCACCGCGCATTATGTGTGCGAATGCCCAAATGCGAGTCCCTTCGCCTACCTGATCGGATTCACACAGTGCTTGTGGATGGAGGTACATGGACATGCTGACCCTAGTAGCGCCTCTAGCTCCAACTTTACCGATAATGACTCGGCATGGTGCTGCTATGCGTTTCACTGTCCTTGCATGATACAGGGGAGACCGTTGCTGTGTGCTTTTCGGTATCGGAAAGCTTTCGGCCTCTGCGGTAAACCCTATCAATACCTATGCCGGCCAGGACACACAGCGCCGGCATAGCGGGGATTCGGAGCCTTGCAAGCCCCTGGGGTCCAGCCAGGACGAAAAGGTACGCGGTCACCAGCAAAAGTAGCGAGGTTGCCGGCCATTGGCCGCGCCGGCGAACGCGCATCCAGGTGCCGACTGCGGCGAACGCGTATATGAAGAAGGTGACCACAGTTTCCGCGAGGGCGATTGCCACTTGCCGGAGTTGTGCCGCGCTAAGCGCTGATGGCGTCTTGTCGTCCCGACCGAATGTGAGGATGGTGGACATAAGACCGGTCGGGTGATATTCGCCGCCGCAAAGCTGGTAAAGCACGGAGACATTATGCGAGACCCCCATCTGCAAAGTGCCCAACGCATGCAAAGTAGCGTATCGCACTGGCTGCTGCCCAATTCGGGCCATGGCATAGCGTTGATATTCTCGCTCCATCTCCATGTAGTTCAACTGCCGGTTTTGGACGGTCGGCAGGAATTTTCGCTCCATCCGCTGGCGAGCCGCGTTCAGTTCCCTTTTGCCTACCAACCCACCCGCCTCCACATAGGCCGCTTTGTAGTAGAAAAGGTTTAGCCCTTGAATGCTTGTAAGCTTCCACACCCCGAAGTGATGATAATTGCGGTAGAACCAAGGAAAGAGGCACGCTCCGCTAGCCACAAGGATAGTCGCACCGCAAAGGGTATTCCTTCGCCAACCTCCAGGCATGGCGACGAAAGCCCAACCTGCGACCAACGGTATTAAGTACAAAGCCGCAGGGCGACACAAAGCTGCGAGGCCAAGCAACAGCCCAGCGAAGACGACATACGCATGCCGCCTCTGTTGAACGCCCGCTAGCAGGAACAGGACTCCAGCTGTGATGAGCAAAGCGAACCATGTCTCCGTCATGATCAAGTTGGTATACACCAGCGATCCCAAATCGAACGCCAGCAAAACGCCAGCCCAAACTCCGGCCCTTTTGCCGCCGAGAAAGACCGCGATCAGGAATACGAGCACACAAGTCAGGGCACCAAGCCAACACTGGATAAACACTGCCGCTCGCGGTTCAAATCCAAACAGCCCGTACACCGCTGCCAGGTAACCGGGATAAAAGGGCGTGCGTCTTGATTCGTACCGGTACGGTCCTTTTGTAGCGATCAGCCGATCATGGCCCCCGGCTTGATAAAAAACAGGGCCTTCAGGCTCACCAAAGCGCTCATCGGGCGGCAATTGCGAAAAGGTGCGGTGCCGCAGCAGGTTGAGTGCAGGCCGGTTGTAACTCCCGGAATCGTCAGTCAAGACCCGCTGAGGCTCCTGACATGCGAATATGAACACGCCTAAACGTGTCGACAGGGATACAGCAAAGACCGCCGACGCGAGAATAATCCGTTGCTTGTATTGTGTGAGGCCCGCCACAGCTTGAATTCCTTTCGTGGTCAGTTGCTCGACCGCTTCGGTCATGGCATGCGCATCGCTCGGCGGAACGATCAAGCCGCACCTTTCCAGGCCACCGGCCAGTACCGCGCTGTCACCCACGTGGCTGACCACCAGTGGTAGCTCGAAGGCCATCGCTTCGACGATCGACTGGCTCATGCCATCGCTGATACCTCCGTTCACATAAACGTCCATAGCGGCCAGCCAGTTTCCCACGTCGTCACGATGGCCAGCCAAATGAACGCGGTCGCCAACGCCCAGTGATCGTGAGAGGTCGGCCAGCCGCCCACGCTCCGGCCCGTCCCCTACCAATAGGAGGTGCACCGGACGACTATGGCGCCGACCTTGGAGGTGAGCAAGAGCCTGAATGGCGGTGTCAAGCCCCTTCACCGCAACCAAACGGCCGACGCTTCCGACAACGAAGGCGTCGTCGGGTGTAGCCAATTACCTGCGGATCTCCTGCCGCGCCTTCTGTCGGTCCGCTACACGGGGTGCTGATGCGCCGCGCGATTGCATGGGCATTCGAGACCACGGCGTCGGTACGCCGTAGCGCCCAACGCATGGCCGAGGCGCGAACGCGCCGTTTCACTCCCCGAATCTCCAGATATCCCAACACCGTTCCCCGCTCGGCGTGCACGTGGACAGCAACCCGCGCCAGTCGGCGCGCCAGCGTGGTTTCCACCAGCGTCCCCCAGTTGTGGGAGTGAACGATGTCGACCCGGTGGCGGCGGAGCGTTCGTGCCAGGCGGAAGACGACGCCCAATCCATTCCTCGGCGGCTTATGCAGCGCGATAATTGGCACATCGTCCCGGCGGATCCATTCCGCCGCCGGACCGTCTTCGGTCAGGCTGATCACCATCGGCTGGAAGCGCCGCCGATCCAGATGATTATACACAGGTTCGCCACGCAGCGCTCCAGCCCGCCAATGCCCAAGCTGGAAACCACATAGGCAACCGCTATTCGACAGTCCTCACGCATGAAGTATTAGCGCACCTCTGTCACGATCACCTCCATCGTTCCCTCCCTCGGCAATGCGTCAGTGCGCTGTTGACTGACACCCGCATCACCATTGGGCTCGGCACTAATTGGCCTATAGCGTACGGGGCGCTGAGTGGGCCGTGATGGAAACGTGACAAAAACTCCTCTTGGGGGCCCACCTTCCGGCGCAATTGCGGGACGCCCCTGCGGCACTTGGTCGAGTCACACGTCGCAGACGAAGGCTGCCGAGAACTCTTGCGGTCCTAATTGCTGACTTGGTCTCGGTCTTTATTCGGTGAGACGAGAGCAGAACCGAATTGAGCAGAGACAACAGATGCGAAAACCGAAGCCACACCTACTGCCGCGGCAAGCCAAAGGAGCATCGCCAGCGCAATCACGCGCCCAGCGACCACGCTCAGGAACGCGTCGGCCGCAGCGGCGAGGAACACCACCAAGTTGAACCGCTTCCCGTTCCTTATCCAGAAAGTTGCCGTCCCCGCAAGCCTCGTGATCAGCGACGATATCGTCAAGTGTCTCGCCCCGACTGCACGTGGCATCGTTGCACTCGCCGGGTTCACGGCTCGCTGGCGAAGGGTTGGCGGTACCGGCGGACCAGAGGCTCCGCAATCCAAAAAACGCGCGCGGCTGACACGCACATGCCACAGAGCACCATCCAAGCGTCGCCAGTAAGCCGGTAAGTCCCGAGGCCTAGCGTCATCCCCCAAATGGGACTCTCGACGGCGTGTTGTACTCTATCCAAGTAGATGCCTCTCAGATGCCGACTGGCGTCCTCGGCTTTGTCTAGATGCCCGCCCTGAGCACGACCGATTTCACCGTCAGCGATGTCTAGGACCATTTTCAGAAAAATGAGCACGGTCCCGAGCAGGAAGGTCCACACGCGTCCAATGCAGAAGAAACCGTAGGCTATCAAAGCCAACACAAACCACGAGATCGTCACAACTCTCGAGTCGACTTTGAGTTTAAGAACAATGTTGCGGACAGTGCTAGCCGCCCCGAGAGCTAAGCGTAAGTAGCCCGAGAGCTCGCTCGGGTTCGCATAGCGTGCCTTCCGTATGGGAGGGCGGTCTCTCTGCATAGGTGGCCTACACAAACCCTCCGCACCTTCCCGCGTGTGGCCTCGCGTCGCCCGGCCGCCTCCCAAGAACCTGCCGACGTGCGGTGCGGTCATGGTTTCTGCGCCAGAAAAACGATGTCCGGGCAAAACCTAGCAATCCCTTTTACCAGCGATACCGAGTCTAAAACGTCCCCAAGTCTTGAATCGAGGAATCCGCCCCGAACCCAAGCCGCCCTGAACAGCCAGAACCCGACACCGTACGACCGGATCACCTTAAAGCCGGCGTCTTTCAGTATCTCGACGGTACCCTTGTAGTCTAGAGTCTGCGTGAGCGTCTCACCGCGCAGACGCCGCAATGTGCATCGTACGGAGCCAGCGTTCTTGTGATTGTTCATGATAAGGTAGCCGCCCGGGCGGAGCAGCGTCCAAATCGCCGCCAAGGCTTCCCGCCGCAATTCTTGCTGCGCGTTGCCAAAAAACCTGAAAGCCGTGACCAAATCGACCGGGGCGATCTCCAGCCTCTCGCGCGTCGCGTCTGCTACAATAAACGTCGTAGATGGGCACTTCTGTCGCGCCCGCAGAATCATTGTCTCGGAAATATCCAGCCCGTACGATTCTTGGGCCAGCGGCCCGACGATGGAGGTTATTCGCCCGGTGCCGCACGCGAAGTCGAGGTAGCGCGGAACGCCACGCGGAAAGAGTCGCCAAATCGTTCGGGTCACTAACCTCGCTTCGCGAACACTCATAAATCGAGCCCAGACGCTCTCAGCAAGGCTACGGTCATAATCAGCTCCCCTCCCAACATGCGAAAAGCGGTAGTCTCGGTTTGGGCGCTCATGCACAGCGGACATACTGCTAAACTCCCGGCTTCGATCCACGATCGCTAACCCCCATAACTGAACGCGGAAGCGTACAGATCGCCGTAACCGGCGCCTCAACTCCGTACGAGCGCAAAGCGCTCGTCGCTGCAAGGGACGGCTGCGGTCAATCACCCCCGCGCCAGCTGACGCTGGCTGTGTCCAATCGGCAGGCACTTTGTGGGGGCCGCAATCGATGAATCACGGGGGCCCCCATTGCATCGAGAGCAGTCCAACCCAGAATTACACTCCCGAGTGCGACCGCTGGAGGCGGCGACGTAGTGCAGCTCGTTCAGGAAGTCGCGTCTGCCCGTGCACCGTACGCAGCGGCGCCAATTCCAATCTTAATAGTTCCGCTTCGGCGGCTACGTAAAGTACACGGTCTACGACACTGGCGCCAGCCAACCCCTTGTGACTACAAGCATAAACGTCGTGGTTAAACCGATAGTAGTCGATCACGCGACGCTGTCGCCAGTCGATCACCAACACGTAACCGTCTGGTCGCGGCTCCAGACCTGGGCCTGTCGTGACCAGGATCTTTACGCCCATCTTTCCCTTTCCGCAGCGGCAGCGACTTCGCGAAAGAGCGATCTGACTCCGTGCGAAGGAAATCTAATCTTCGCCCGCCGCGTGAGGTATCGTAGCGGGAAAAATCGAGTGCATCGCTGCCGACCGAATCGGCTGGTCCAGGCAAACGAAGAAGCAGGACAGGGCACCTACGACGGCCACCGCGGCGATCTGGCCCATCACTTGCCACAAGCTCCCGGAGGGATGCGCCACTTCGAGCCACCAAGCAAGTAGGCTTGGCGGCACGGCGGCCCCAGCCGCCGG